>BEHT01000075.1 GCA_002898575.1 bacterium HR17 | reverse complement strand
CGAATGACCCAAGAGCGAACCGAGCCTATTGGCTGGAAATCGTTGACTTTGAGGACTACACGAGACCTGCAAGTGTGGAGGCGAGGACTCAGAACGAAGGACAGAGGGCAAAGTTGATTTTGAGGACAGAAAATGTGAGCGAAGTTGTGTTGCATTTGGACGAAGCGCCGGAAAGTTTGAGGCAATTGCCATTGCTTGTGGAATGGAACGGGTGCAGCGCGATTGTTGCGAAACAGACGACTCAAAGCAAATTGGGGTTGAAGTTGCAACAACCGTTGCTTGGCATCTTAGTTGAGGAGAGAGGGCAAACTCGTTACTGGCAATGGCAGCGAGACAGCGTTCCCGTCTCTATTTCCGTTGATGAGGTTGTAAACCAAGTCACTTTTGCGCTTGACATGAGGTCACCCAAAGCGAAGTTGAGTCTTGAAAAGAGGGTTGCTTCCAAAACACCCAGATGGTGCGGACCGATCACCGACACTTTTACAGCGCCTTTCGTTGCCGTTTATGATGCTGAGAGTGAAGGGGCTAAGTTAGCAGCAAAACAGTTCAAGCATTGGTGGCAAAATTACGCGCTCGGGGTTTGTCAAGTAACCCCACTTCGCAATGTCAGCGAACTGCAGCGGTTAATGGACACTGTTGACGCTCACTTGGTTATCTTCCGCAGAGCGGTTGCGGGGGAACGGTTTGGAGACATCGTCTTTGAGCGCGAAGGTGTCCATGTCGGTAAACAAACCTTTTCGGGTGAAACTGTCGCAGTTCGTGCCCTTTTGCCCAACCCGTTCAACCCGAAAGGGTACTTGTTGCTGAACGCGAGCGCGAGTGAAGAGGGTTTGCG
The DNA here is from genome assembly GCA_002898575.1 of bacterium HR17. Lineage (NCBI taxonomy): Bacteria > Candidatus Fervidibacterota > Fervidibacteria > Fervidibacterales > Fervidibacteraceae > Fervidibacter > Candidatus Fervidibacter japonicus. Next base: position 2,881 of record BEHT01000075.1, on the reverse strand, counting down.
GATTCTGGCACGCATTCCGATGGACATCGGGCAACCCTATGACTACCTTGTCGCCGACGAGGGCTTTTTGCGGGACAGCGTTAAAGGGTTACGCGTTGTCGGGCGCTGGGATAAAGGATGGCGCCCAGTGAAAGGTAAGGAGCGGTGAAGTTTGTGGCAATGGCTGAGCGCCTTCAGAGCGATGCAAGCACGGTCGTTGACCGTCAGTTGGACACCGGTGTGCGGGTCATCACGGTTTTGCGTGCGGATGCGCCTTATGCGGTCGCAGGCGTTTGGCTGAAAGGCGGCAGTGCCGCCGATGAGGCGGGGCGGGAAGGGACTGCCCACTTGCTGGAACACCTGCTCCCATTGCATCCGTGCGGCGAAACGACGACCCAAATCGCTATTGAACGCATGGGCGGACTACTGACGCCTGAGACGGGGCGTGATTATCTGGCGTTTCCTATTGCTGCTGCGGTTGCCGATGCGTTACCGAAGATGGTGGCATGGCTGGTGGCGGCGATGGCTGCGCCACCATCTGATGCGACCGTGTTAGAGCGGGAAAAAACTTTGCTGCGGTTAGAGATGATGGCACAATGGGATGACCCGCTGTGGGCAGTGAAAACAGTGGTGGAAGCCCGACTCTTTGCAGGCACGCCTTACGCCCATCCACCCAGCGGTTGGTTGGAATCGGTTGCCCATTTGGAGTTGGATGCGGTGCAACGCTATCACGCCCGCCAGTGCATCGCGCCCAACGCTGCGCTCATCGCTGTTTTGCCGCGCCTTGAACACATGGCAGCACTTGAGGTAGCCGTTGCGGCGCTGCCCAAAGTGCCAACGCCGTTGCCTTCCGCTGACACATCGCAACCTTTTACCTCTGCGCCGGCTCCATCCACAAAGGGTCAGAGGGATGGAGTTATCTGGGGGATGGGTTGGCGGTTAACGGTGGCAGCTGACGAAGAGGCGGCGTTGCGAGCGTGGTTGCACTACTGGCAAAGCGTTTTGTTGCCCGTCGCTTTGGGAAGTGGAGTGCAGGAATGGCGATTGTTTGTCAACCCAACGCGACAGGGTTGGGCCATCGTCCTTGCTGTACGGTCGCGCGTCGCCGCAAGTGAGGTGCAACGGCGCATCGCTGCGTCTTTGCGACAGACAGCCGCAGTAATCCTTCCGCCAGAAAGGCTCTCGTTACTGCAGCAGCGGCTGTTGTTGGAGCATCGTTGCCGTATCGTTGACCCGTTGGAATGTGCCCGCAGCGTCGGGCAAGCGTGGGCGCTTTACGATAATCCGACAGCGCCCTCAGGCTATGCGGCAGCGGTGGCAGGGCTCAGCGCTGACAGTGTCCGCACTTTTGCGCAACGCATGGCAGAAGCAGAGCCGTTGACTTTTGAGGTGCGAGGGGGCGGTTAGCGCCCGTTAAAAGGGTGTTGCGACGATGCTACCGCTTTTTAAGCCAGCGTTCCGCTTGTTCCATCAGCTGGGCAACGGCGTGGTGCATTTGTTCGGTCAACAGGCGGGCGACCTCGCGGGTCGGTGCAGCGAGATTAGCGGGTGGCTGGAAGGGTTCACCAAACATGATGGCGACAGGCGCAGGGGAGGGTAGGGGAGCGTTCATAGGCCATGCATCGTGGAAACCTGCTAACCCGCACGGGACGATGGGCACTTGCGCTTCCAGCGCGATGAGCGCAGGTCCAAGTTGAAAAGGGCGCAAGTTGCCGTGATCGCTGCGGGTGCCTTCGGGGAAGATAACGAGGGCATCGCCCGCCCGCAATTTTTGGACAGATAGGCGCAGTGCCCGACGGTCGGGCGCATCTTGCTCAACGGGCACGCAGGCGGTCAGCCACAAAAAGGTGCGCACAATTGGCAAAGAGAACAGCGGGCGCTTGGCGACGAAACTGAAAGGACGCGGGGCAACGATGGCAAGTAACACGGGGTCAAGGTAGCTGGGATGGTTGGCGACGACGAGCACACCGCCTTGTGCGGGGATGTTGTCGCACCCCGCCACTTTGGGTCGGAAGAGAAGCCACGCAAGGGCGTAAGCCAACGGCTGTAGTGCCCGATAAACCCGCCGTTTACCCGCTGTCATGACACAGAGCCCCTTTTGCATGGCGCCTGGCACAGCGTTCACCGCGCTACACATCGCACTTCACTTACGGACAGCGATCCGAACATCGGCGACGACAGCACCTTTGCCTTTGGGGTAAACGATGAGCGGGTTGATATCCAGTTCGTCCACGGCCTCTTGTTCCATCGCCAGTTGCGACAGGCGCTCAATGCACTCCACGATGGCAGCGATGTCGGCGGGCGGTTCGCCCCGCACGCCTTCCAGCAACTTGTAGGCGCGGATACCTTCCACCATCCGCAATGCCCCTAACTCCCGCACGGGTGCCAATCGGAAAGTCACATCGCGTAGCACTTCCACATAGATGCCGCCCAGACCGAACATGAGGATGGGACCGAACTGCGGGTCACGCTTTATGCCCAAAATGACCTCGCGCCCTTTGTCTGCCATTTGTTGCACCAACACGCCATCTATACGGGCGTTCGGGTGATTCTGGCGCACCGATTGGGTGATGCGCTGAAAAGCGTGGCGGACATCGCCGTCGCTGGACAGATACAATTGCACGCCGCCGACATCAACCTTGTGGACGATGTCGGGCGACAAGACTTTTAGGGCAACAGGGAAACCGATGTGATGCGCGGCGGCAACGGCTTCGTCGGGCGTGCGGGCGACCGCCCAAGGCAGCGTCGGAAACCCGTAGGCTTCCAGCACGCGCAATGCCACATCTTCGGGGATGAAGCCGTGTTCGTTGGGTCGCGCGTCTGCCAACAACCTGCGGGCACGGTCGGTGTCAACGGCAAAAGTGCGCACTTCGGTGCGCGGGCGTGTGACCCATGCGACATA
>BEHT01000074.1 GCA_002898575.1 bacterium HR17 | reverse complement strand
CTGAGCCGCCGCTTATGTCAGCAGTCGTGATAGGGTTTTCTGCGCCATAGAACGCACCTTAGGGTCTAAGTCGCTCCGAACGAGTTCTTCCAAACGGTCCGTGATTTCTGCTTTCAAAGCATCCGTCAAGACACTCGCTTCCGACAGTTGATCAATTGCTCTAATTGCCCTTCGCCTTTGCAATACCGATTCACTATCAAGGCACTTGGTTACGGTTGAAACGAAATGACAAAGGGGCTCATGTTGCAACGGGTGCGCAAATAAAGTTTTGAGCGCGCCCAAGAAAGTAAAACCATACTCATCCATAAACGCATCCGCTAACAGTTCAACAAGCGCGCTGGGGATTTTGACCGTGTGGGCTACAAGCGCCAACAAGTGTGCTGCCGACTTGCGGTCGGATAAGGAGCGACTGGTCAGTTTTTGCTGGGCATCGGGGAAGACAAAATTGTTGACCACATTCGGCGGCAAGGCTTTAATCGCCTTGTCCCAGCCGTCCCTTTCGTTAACTCCTTTCTGGAACGCTTCAAACCATCGGGACAAAAGCAGATTGACGGTTTGGTGCGGGTAATCTGTTCGCTCGTTGAGGCATTGGGCGACGGCTTCCGCCCAACCTTTCGGGTCGCTCTCCATCTTGCGCTGCAACCACGCCCAAAAGGCAGGGGCTGTGTGGCGGGGCAATAGGCTCGCCAACAGCAGCGCTCGCAAAGGCGTCAGATATTGCTGGACGCTGGGGGGCAGTGTCCCATCGGTGCAACGGGAGGCAAGCGCCAGCGCCCGCAGGGTTTCTGCCAGTAAGGTGTGGCTGAACGCCACGCTCTCGGCATGGAAGGACAACAAAGGGCAACGCTTGAGCGCCACCCACAATGCGTCGGCGGTCGGTGTTGCCCCGGTGACCTTTTGCAGCGCTTCGTAGAACTCCCTGTCACGCCACGCTGCTTTGTCGGGCAACGCAAATGTGACTTCCGCCAAAACTCGCAGGACGCGGGCATCAGGAAGGGGCAAATCGCCGCAGCGCGATAACAACCACTCCGCCAATTGCACCATCAATTGCCCCTGACCGAAGGCTGTCAATGGCGATTGGCATAAGGCGGCGATGAGGAGTAACGGGCAACCGCCCAGCGACGGCAGTGACGGCGGTGAGGACAACCCCAACGCGGCGGCGAACCGTGTGCAAAGGCTTTGGGCTTTTTGTTCTGACAACGGCTCCAATTGCACCAAAGGCAAATTGAGGTCGCTAAACCACGACAGCCATTCAGAACGCACCGCGATGAGCAAGTGCAGCCGGTCAAACTCACGCAAAACAGAACGCAAGTGGTCGCGGAAATCCCACAAATGCGCGACTTGCTCGGCTTGATCCACTAACAGCACGACACGCCCTTGTAGGAGCCATGCGCGCCAATGGTCGTAATCAGGGGCGGGGTCAACCAGCGGGCGATACAGGTGCTCCAAGATAGCGGGCAACGCTTTCAGGGGCGTGTTGAAAAAGAGAGCGCTCCACTGGGTGGCGTCAAGGACGATAGGCACAAGAGAGCGCAAAGCGGGGTCTGTGCAAAGGCGATAAGCGCAAAAACGCAACGCTGTCGTCTTGCCCATTCCGCTGGGGGCGGTCAGCAAACACTGTACCCTTTGCCCTGACCGCAAGCGGGTGTTGAACCACGCCCACAGTTCAGCCCGCTCGCCACTTTCGGACACGCGAACGGTCGGCTCTTCGTAAGCGTCCCAAGAGATGGTGCGGTCAAAGAACCGCAAGTAAGCTACTCGTCGGTGCGTGTGGTCGCGCACCGTTTGGAAAGGTTGAGCGTGGACGAGAAAAAATTCCCGCGCTTCGGCGACGGTGTGAACGCGTTGCAAGAAGTCGGGCGGACAATGTTCCAGCCCGCTCACTTGTTGCGCAGCGGCGATGAGCAGATGGCGCAAGGGTGGGTCGGCGCGGTGACGCTGCTGCGCTTTTTCTTCCACACTGCTGACGGGCAGCAATTGCCCGTCAGGTCTCACGGCAGCGGAGACCGTAATGGACGGGTCTACAGGTGCGTTGTCCAGCAGCAGCCACAACCCGACCGCCAGCAAGGCGCTGAGCGAATTGCCCTTTAACGCTAACGACGGTTGCTGGTCTAAGCGGGCGATTCGCCAAGTGATGTGAGCCGATGGCAAAGGAGTGTTCTGCCACCACGCTTGCACGCTGGCTAACCCATCTTGAAAATCGGCGTCTTGCGGGAGCAACCAAACGGCGGGGTGCGGGAGAAGCGACTTGTCTTGGTCGGTTCGGTCTGTCGCCCACCTTTCTAAGACGACGCGGACGATATAGCCGCTATTGCCTTGCACGCCAACGCCTTGCAATGTCACATGAGATAACGGGGGTTGCAAGTAAATGGTCAGCGAAGGGGCGTTCTGCAGACATTGCGCCGTAAAACTCCGCAGGCGCTCCATAAGGGTTTCCGTCAACTCGGCAGCGGCGGCGTAACGCCCTAACCACCAACGGAGTCGGTCACGGAACGCATCGGCACAGCGCACCGTCGCTTCTGCCAGCGCGCTGAGCGCTACGACGGCGTGCGGGTCACCTTGCAAGGCTTGCTTGCCGACCTCCCACAGCCCCCCATTTATCAAAGCGCACCAACCGTCATGAAACTCCTGCGGGCTTCCATCTGTCAACCAAGCCCACGAGTTGCCCATCACCCAGTCACCGTTGTGTATCGTCGTGGCGTTTATTATAAGGTCAAGGTCCTGCCGAACGAAAATGATCGGCGTGGAGGCACACTCTCTGCAACGGGAAGGGGAATATCAGGGAAAACCCTGACAGCGCTGTAAGCGCCATCGTCGGGTATACTTTTAACGGTGATTCGCGTTGGCGCGTAACGGGGACCGTCGTTTGGGTGAACCGTTGGTCACGCCCGACATGCTGTTGCCCGAGATGGTGGCGAAGTTCCCTGCCACGCGCAAGGTGCTGGACAAGTATGGGCTAAAAGGGTGCGGCGGTCCGACAGGTCCGCGTGAGCCCGTCGCGTGGTTCGCCCGCTTGCACAATGTCCCGCTCAAGCAACTACTGGACGAACTCAACGCTGCCGCCCGCGAATCGTTGGAAGGCAAAGAGACTGTAGTGCGTTTTGCGCCGACCCTCGCCGACACGATTTACCAGCCTTATTTCGCGGCGGCGAGCGCCCTTGCCGTCGTGTTCGGAGCGCTGTGGGGCGCAGTGTCATTAGCGGTCATGGGCATCACGGGTGGGATGCAATTCGCCGTCCCTTACGGCTGGCTGTTGGCGCACGGGCAGGCGATGCTGGGCGGGTTCGTCGTGCTGATGGCGATGGGCTTTGCCTTTCAAGCCTTCCCCCGCTTCAAGCACAGCGAGTTGCAACTGCCCCATCTCGCCATCGCCCTTTTACCCTTGATCCTCATCGGCTTAGTGCTGCAAATTGTCGCCCACTTTTTCGTCCCACCGCCAGTTTTTCAGACCGAGGCGTGGACACTGCCCCGTTGGGCGCTCAGCGTCGGCGCTGTTGGAGCGACGCTGCAGTGGCTGGCGGTCACGCTGTTCGCAGTCGTGGTTGCCGCCACATTCAAACGGGCGAGCAAGCCAGAGCCTTACGACCCGCTGATTTTTGCGGCGCTGGCGTGGCTGTGGTTGTCAGCGCTGGCAAACATCCCCCTGTTCGTTTACTGGGGCGCGGTGACGGATACGGCGACTTTTGTTCGGCGTGTCGGGGCGTGGAACGCGCCCTTGCGCGACGCACAGATGTTCGGCTTTGCGACGCAACTCATCATGGGCGTCAGCCTGCGCTTTTTGCCCCACGCTTACGGCTTC
>BEHT01000073.1 GCA_002898575.1 bacterium HR17 | reverse complement strand
TCCTTTATGCCCGTCATCCAAGCGATTTCAGGCAACACAGGTTTGCAGTCGGCAACCATCGTCGTTCGCGGCTTGGCGACGGGACATGTGTCCTTGCGGGAGTGGTGGAGACCCGTTTGGAGGCAGTTTCAGACCACGCTGATTTTGGGTGCCATCTTGGGGACGCTGATTTTCTTTGTCGGCGGGTTTTGGCACGGCTTGCAACGGATGCCTGAACGGGGAACTTGGTTCGACCCAGTCTTCGGGTTCGTCGTCGGGTTTTCAATGTTCGTCGCCATCAACCTTTCTGGTTTCGTGGGAACGGTCATCCCGATGATTTCCAAACGCTTGGGCTTTGACCCCGCTCTGACCGCTGGTCCTTTTGAGACCGCCTTCCAAGATGTTGTCGGCGTGACCATTTTGCTCGGCTTGGCGACATTATTGCTGGATTGGATGGCGTGAAGGACGGAAGGCTGCACCCTCTCACATAGCGACCGCAGATGGTGGTTGGGAATGTGCAAACTTCGTGAACCCAACATCGGGAAAGTCGGTGTCGCTATTGTGCTCACGGGGCACATCCTTTTCGCGCTCATCTACCAATGGCTCATCCCGCTGGGCTACGGTCCCGACGAGCCCCGCCACTACGGTTACATTCAGCACCTCGTCTTGTATCGCGCGTTGCCCCGTTTGGGTGACCCAACCCATCCCTACTACTGCCACATGGACCCTCGCCCGCCCAACGCCATCGGGATACACCCGCCACTTTACTACACGCTTCTTGCACCCGTTTACGCTTTGCTGGCAGGTCAGCGCATTGACCATCCCGCTGCCGACAAAACACCTTTCGCTAAACTTGAGCCCTCTCGCAGCAAATTCGTTCAGCACATTTTACGCACTTGCTCGCTGGTCATGGCGTTGATGACGCTGTTTGTGGTCGCTCGCATCGCTTTGCTGTTCCCTGAAGACAGTTGGTGGCTGTTGGGGACGGTCGGGTTCGTCGCTTGGCTGCCCCACTTTTTGTTGCTCAGCGCCGTCATGAACAACGATACGGTGACGATGTTGCTCGGTCACCTTTTTCTGTTTTTGCTGGCGAGGCAAACACTTGCTGCCGGTGAACCGTTGCGCGATGCGGCGTTGCTCGGCAGTGCTTTTGGGGGGCTTGGGTTGAGCAAAGCGTCGGCATTGGCGTGGTCGCCGTTGTTGCTCTTTGGTGCATGGCAAGTAGCGAAACGCGCTTCAGCCGCACAGCGGTGGCGCTGCGTTGCCCTCGCTCTGGGTTTGCCCGTGCTGCTTTGCGGTTGGTGGTATGCCCGTTTTTACGCCCTCTATGGGCGCATTATGCCCATCGTCAAATGGACAGAAAACCCCGAACTGTTGCTGAGCACGCCCACGGATTTGCTTTGGCGCCCTGACGCGTGGGCTTTGGTCGCGCGCTTTCTGGCAGGAGTCACCCGTAGCCTTTGGGGGCAAGTGGATTGGTTCATCCTCAAGCCCGAACACATCGCCGCGTGGCAGAAAAAGTTTGGGACGGCTGCCGAAACCGCATACCCGCTCACCGAGCCAATTTGGCTTCTGTTGGTGCTCTTTTCGCTTGTTGCCGTTGTCGGTTGGGTTGTCAAGTTGGTCAAATGGTTGAAGCGGCGGCAATGGACACCACGACATCAAGCAGGTGCGTTGCTGGCAGCAGGTTTCGTTCTGCTGTTTCTTGCCCTGATGCACTACACGCTGTTCACCCACCCTGGCGGTTACGAAGGGGGGCGTTACTTGTTGCCGTCCATCGGGGCGTTTGCTTTCCTCTTTTGGCGAGGGCTAATGGGTCTCGTGCCCGACCGTTGGCGCCCTGCGCTTGTCTGCGGCGTGCTGGGCGCACTGCTGGCGCTGAACATCGGCTGCGTTATCAACTTGCACTACTTCCTCAACCCACTTTACGCGTAAGGACACACGCTGAACGAGCCCGAAAAGAGTGCTGCACTGCGCAATCGTTGGGGCACATGGCAATGCACCGAAAGCGAGCGATTAACCGCTATGTCCTTGCGACGGTTGTATCAGCTGGACGCGATATGGGGCGGATGGTCGTGCCGCATCGCCGGCGTGACGGTGCGGCGGTCAGCAGCGTCGCCGTCGCCATCGGAATGGCGGCGCATCGCGGTCGCCAAGTATATCGGCATGGGCAGTCTTGTGCTGGCGACGCCTTTGCTGCAACTGTTGCGGCGCTGCCTCCCGCAAGCGGAAATTGCCCTCGTCACGGCGGCGAACCTCGCGGGGTTGGCGCGGATGTTGCCCGTTGACAAAGTGTTCGCATGGCATGTCCGCTCTCTCGGTGCAGCGCTCACAACTTTGCCGTCCTTCATCGCAGGACTGCGTCGTTGGCGTCCCGACGCATTTTTTGACTTGGAGTTTTTCGCCAACGCATCGGCACTGATAGCGTGGCTTTCAGGTGCACCCGTGCGGGTCGGGTTTCACCACGCGCAATCGCCGCGCGGGCGATTGCTCACGCACTATTTGCCCGTCACGCCCCGTCACACAGCGGAACTGTTTGCCGCTTTGGCGTGGGCGGTGGGCATTCCCACAGACCCACTGCCCGTCTTATTTCCGCCGCGTTACGACTTCAACCGCGTGTCCCCCGCAATCCGCTCGTTGCCTCAACCCTTTCTCGTTATCAACCCCAACGCGGGCGAACTGGCACCGCAGCGCCGCTGGCACCCCGAGCGGTTTCGGGCGCTGTTGCGCCATCTTTTGTCCGTATTTCCGTCCCTGCACTTCGTCGCTATTGGCAGTGACAGCGAACGCGCATATGTGACATCGGTGTTGGCGGAGTTGGCATCCCACCCGCGCGTGCACAATTTAGCGGGGCAATTGAATTTGGACGAACTGTGTTTTCTTCTGGAGCGCGCCGCCGCGCTCGTCACCAACGACAGCGGTCCGATGCATTTGGCGGCGGCGTTGGGAACGCCTTGCGTGGCGCTGTTTGGACCTGAAACGCCCGACCACTACGGACCGCCCAGCGGTCCGCATCAGGTGCTTTACAAACGGTTGCCTTGTTCGCCATGCCTGACGCCCTTTGACGGCAAACAGTTTCCGTGCCCTTTTGAAGTGCGGTGTTTGCAATCCATCGGTGTGGATGAAGTGGTGGCGGCGGTGAAAAAAGTGCTGAGCGCCAAAGGGCTCGCCGCCGCGCAACCGTGAGTGGAAACCGATTGGGCTCTTACGGGTTAAGCCCATGCGACCGCAAAAACTGCTCCACTTCCGTGCGGGTCGGCAGAGACGGTTGAGCGCCCACTTTGGTGCAAGCCAGAGCACCTGCCGCGTTGGCGAAAATGACCGCCTCTTCCAACGGCGCCCCTTCCGCCAACCGAACGGTCAACGCCCCAGCAAAGGCGTCCCCTGCCGCCGTCGCATCGACGGCGGTGACGGGGAAAGCGGGAAAGTGCCGAACGAACGCGGGTGTCACCGACAACGCTCCCTGCGCCCCCAAAGTGAGCACGACGGCTTTGGCACCCCGATCAAGCAACGCCTTTGCCGCCCGTTCAGCGCTGTCCATGTCCGTCACCGCGATGCCGGTCAAGCCTTCAATTTCGCGTTCATTGGGCGTCCACACATCCACCAACCCAAACCACTCATCGGGCAAAGGGTCACGGGGTGCGGGAGCAGGGTTGACGACGACTAACGCGCCATGACGGCTCGCTTCGCCGATAGCGTAGCCGACGGTCGGCAACGGGATCTCAAACTGCACCAGTAGCGCTTGGGCGTTTTTCAAAACGGGCGCTGCCGCGTCAATGTCGTCGCGGCTCACGCACCCGTTGGCGCCTGGTGCGACGACAATTTCGTTTTGCCCGTGCATGTCCACGAAGATGAGTGCCACGCCCGACGCAGTTGCAGGGTCGCGCCGCACAAAATCGGTGCGAACGCCCGCCTCGCAAAAACTTTGCA
>BEHT01000072.1 GCA_002898575.1 bacterium HR17 | reverse complement strand
CGCCTTAATAGACCCGATTGAGCAAAAAGAGTGCCTGAAATTGCTGGCGGAAACTTGGAGCGGCGGTCAACCGGAACGCTTGCACGCCTTGGAACAAGCATTGGTGCGGGCGTTGGCGGAGCAACAACGCCGCCAAACTTGGCACCGTTCTCCCACCCCACCGCTGCCCAACGATCCCATCGCCGCTGCGCTGATCGCGCCGCAGCAAATTCCCCCCGGCGTTTTGCGAGCCGAGCGCGATTTGATCGCCGGATTGGTGCAAGACCCCGCCCTCGCCCGGCACATCCTGACGCAAATGTCACCCGACGAGTTTCTGCTGCCGGTTCACCGCGATTTGGCTCGGTTGGCGCAAGGGTGTTTGGAGGAGCAGAGTTTTGCGGAGTTGCCTGTGTTGGTCGGCGACTTGGGCGACGAGCTATTGCGGCAAACTTTAAGCGGTTTACTGCTGCACGATATCACACCGTTGCACGCGCGCAACGCTGTGGAAGATCGCATCCAACGGTTGCGCCGCTACCGGCTGGAAGAAACCCTCCGCCGGCAGCGCGCTGAATTGTTGCAAAAGATGATGGCGGGGCAGTTATCCCGTGACGACCCGACCTGGCAAGTGTGGCAGGAAACTTTGCGCACGCTGAAACTTCCGACAAGGTAGGTGCTGTCAACATGCCGCTTCCGCCCGAAGCCTTTGACCACCCGGAGTTACAAGTGCTGTGGGCAATGGCGCAGGAAACGCGGGCGGTCTTTTTCAACGATGTCAAGGCGGCGGCAGAAGCGGTCGGCGAATCGGTGGAAACCGTCATGGAGTGGTTGCACGACGAAGGCGTGACCGTCCTCGGTGACCCGGACACCGCCGCGGACGAAGAGGGCGCCACCGACGAAGAGAGGGACGACGCCGCATGGGACGGATGGGATGAACCTGCGGACACTGAGCCCGTTGAAGACGGTGAAAAGGAGTCAATCCCTTCGTCGCTACAAGTGCTTTTCCAATCGCTGCGCTGGAAACGCGCGCTCTCCGTCCACGAAGAATCGGCATTGATTCGGCGCGCCCGCGCCGGCGATATGGAAGCGCGGGAGCAGTTGATAGAGGGCAATTTGCGGTTAGTCGTCAGCGTGGCGATGGAGTTCGCCAAGCGTTCCCTCATTCCCTTAGAGGACTTGGTGCAAGAGGGGTGCTTGGGGTTGATCCGTGCCGTAGACCGCTACGATTGGCGGAAAGGGATGCGCTTCAGCAGTTACGCAGTGTGGTGGATTCGCCAATACATCGTCCGCGCCATCGCCGAGCAGAGTCGGTTGATCCATGTGCCCTTCCATCTCGTAGAGTCGTTGGCGCAGGTGATGGCGGCGACGCAACGGCTGACCCAAGAGTTGGGGCGGGCACCGACCACGGCGGAACTGGCGGAAGCGACGGGTCTGACCCCTGAAAAAGTGGACGAACTGCTGGCGCTCACACCCACCCACATGTCGTTGGATACCCCGATAGATGACGAGGAGCAACTGGTGTTGGAAGACACCATCCCTGACCCCAACATGGCGTCGCCAGAAGACGCTTACTGGCGCGCTTACGCCCGCGAGCGGTTACGGGCGTTCTTGGAAGCACACTTGACCGAACGCGAATGGCAAGTGCTGCAGTTGCGGTTTGGCTTGACGGGCGACCGCACCTACACGCTGGACGAAATCGGGCGCATGTTGAAAATCACCGGTGAAGCCGTTCGGCAGATTGAACGCCGAGCGTTGGAAAAACTGCGTCATCCGCGTTACCGCAGAATGCTGGAGCGGTTGGCAGAACTGATGGCGTGACCCGCACCAAAATTTAAATAGCGGCATGTGGGCGCGTAGCTCAACGGCAGAGCAGCCGGCTCATAACCGGTCGGTTGGGGGTTCGAGTCCCTCCGCGCCCATCAGCGGTTATCATCCACACGGCGCGACCGCACCGTCACCCAACTGTTACCTGCGGGGCACCAATCTACCAGTTGCAAATCCAACATCGGAAGCCCGTTGAACGGGCGCACATCCATCGTGAAGCACACATGCACTGGGGTGCCGGTGGGCAAGTCGGCGAGCGCCTCACCCATCCCGTCGCCTTGCATCTCCAGCACCCGCTCCCCTTGACGCACCCGTAAAACCAGCCGGTGTCCGTTGCGGCTGGCGTGGACAACTTCTGCATCGCGCAGCAAAAACACGGGCTTGGGGTTCCCGTAACCCAACGGTTCTAACTGAGTCAGTTCGGTCGCAGCGGCGACGGTGATCTCGGGAGCTGTCACCTCGGCATCTACGCTGACCCGACGACACAAATCGTCATCGCTCAACCACTCCGCCGCCAACCGATTGAGTTGTTCGCGCAAAACAGGCAATTGTTCGTAAGTCACTTTGAACCCGCCAGCGGCTTTGTGTCCCCCGCCAGAAAGCAACAAAGGACGGCACGCTTTCAACGCATCCGCCACGGAAAAGTTGGGGATACTGCGGGCAGAACCCTGCCCGACACCGTTTCGCAAGGCGACGAGGAACACGGGACGGTGATACAACTCCACCAACCGCGCCGCGACGATGCCGATGACGCCTGGATGCCATTCGGGCGATGCCAAGACGATGACACGCTCTTTTGACAAGTCCAATTCCTGCTCCAGCATTTGCACCGCCATTTGGAGCGCCGCTTCTTCTTCGCGTTGACGGCGTCGGTTGGTGCTGTCCAACAGTTGGGCTAACTGGCGGGCTTCGTTGGGGTTTGCCGTGAGCAACAACTTCAACGCCGGTTTGGGGTCGTCCATGCGCCCTGCCGCGTTCAAACGCGGACCCAACACAAACCCTAAGTGGAACGCCCGGACACTGCGGGCATCTATGCCGGCGACTTCCATCAGCGTGCGCAATCCCAAGTGGCGCGCTTGTCGTAAAACTTGCAACCCTTCCCGCACCAACACACGGTTTTCGCCCACCAATGGCATCACATCGGTCACCGTTGCCAGCGCCACAAATTCCAGCGCCAAATCTGTCGGGGTCATGGAAGGTCTGAGCCGTTCAGCGACGGCGTGAGCGACTTTGAGGGCTAAAGCCGCCGCACACAAATCCCGACACGGATAATCGCACTCTGCCAGTTTAGGATTGACAATCACATCGGCTGCCGGCAACACCTCTGGCGGTTCGTGGTGATCTAAAATGATCGTCGCAATCCCCGCAGCACGCGCCGCCGCGATCTGCTCCACAGCGGTAATTCCGCAGTCAACAGTCACCAAAAGCCGTACCCCTTGCCGCTTGGCGGATTGAATGGCTTCGTCGGCGACGCCGTAGCCATGTTTTTGGCGGTGCGGTGTGAAATAGAAAACCTTGCCGCCTAACCGTGCCAATGTCCCTGCCAACAGTGCCGTTGCGCTGATGCCATCGGTGTCGTAATCGCCATGCACGAGGATAGGTGCTCCGTCCCGCACGGCGCGCACAATCAACTCCGCCGCCTCGCGGACGCCAAGGAGGGTTTCTGGCGAGGGCAAATCTTTCGCGCCCGCTAACAGAAACGAGCGCGCGGCATCGGGTGTAGCGATGCCCCGTCCACACAACACTTGCGCCATCGGGCGCGAAAGCCCCAACAGAGTTTGCAACCGCTGCACCGCCTGCTCAGGGACAGCAGCAACTTCCCAAATGCGTCTTTCCCGCCACCAATGTCTTCGGTAAGCACGCAACGGCCGACGCATCGCTACACAACCCTCCTTGCCGTTCACATACTTTACCACGCCCGTCGGCAGGGTGTTTGCGATTTGCCCCTTGCTGGGCTTTGTTGAAGGCCCTTCGGAGGGCGGCTCTCCGAGCCGCCGAAAAATGGCGGCGCATCAGGAGATGCGCCCTCTGAAGGGCAAAGGACACGGTGACTTTCGGAGAGCGGCTCTCTGAGCCGCCGAAAATGACGGCGCATCAGGAGATGCGCCCTCTGAAGGGTAAAGGACACGGTGACTTTCGGAGAGCGGCTCTCTGAGCCGCCGAAAATGACGGCGCATCAGGAGATGCGCCCTCCGAAGGTCAAAGGACACG
>BEHT01000071.1 GCA_002898575.1 bacterium HR17 | reverse complement strand
CTCCGAGAGTGCGTCGTTCGGAGGGTGCATCTCCTGATGCACCGCTCTTTCTTCAGCGGCTCAGGAGAGCCGCCCTCCGAGAGTGCGTCGTTCGGAGGGCGCATCTCCTGATGCGCCGCTCTTTCTTCGGCGGCTCAGGAGAGCCGCCCTCCGAGAGTGCGTCGTTCGGAGGGCGCATCTCCTGACGCGCCGCTCTTTCTTCAGCGGCTCAGGAGAGCCGCCCTCCGAGAGTGTGCCGTTCGGAGGGTGCGTCTCCTGATGCGCCGCTCTTTCTTCGGCGGCTCAAGAGAGCCGCCCTCCGAGAGTGCGTCGTTCCGAATAAACCTCATTTCAACACGGCAGTCGTTTTCTCCAAAAGAGGGTCAGCGCCGTACGAAGTAGCCGAAGCGCCGCAAGGCGTTTTCGTCTTTGCGCCAGTTCTTGGCGACCTTGACCCACAACTCCAAGAAGACCTTTTTGCCCAACCAACGCTCAATGTCCTGCCGCGCCCGCATCCCAATCTTTTTGAGCATTTGTCCGCCGTGCCCGATGATGATGCCCTTTTGGCTCTCCTTCTCCACGAAAATCGTCGCCCGAACATAAGCCAAACGGTCGCTGCGGTGCTCCAGTTCGTCCACGACGACAGCGACGGCGTGCGGGACTTCCTCGTGCGTGTAGTGCAGGACGGCTTCGCGGATGGCTTCGGCGATCGGCAGTTTCTCAGGTTGGTCGGTCAGTGTGCCCAGCGGGTAGTAGGGCGGACCTTCGGGCAAGCGGTCGATGATTTTGCGCAACAGCAACGGCACCCCTTCCCCTGTCAATGCCGAAATGGTCACGGTCTCATCGTAATTGCCCAGCGTTTCGTAGAGCAATTTGCGTTCCTGTAAAACGGCGGGCGAAACGGCGTCTATCTTATTGATGACCAGCAACACCGGGCGGGGCGCGTCCCGCAACAAACTGTTGAGCAACTCAGCAGCGCGTTCGTCGTCGGGCGTAGGAGGCTCCGTTGCGTCCACCATGAACAGGACGACATCGGCGGTTTCCAACGCCGCCCGTGCTTCGGCGACAAGATACTCGCCCAGTTTGTGTTGAGGGTGGTGAACGCCGGGGGTGTCCAGCAACACGACTTGGGCGTTTTCGGTCTCCACGACACCGACGATGCGATTGCGCGTCGTTTGCGGTTTGGGGGAGACGATGGCGATTTTTTCGCCGACCAAGCGGTTCAGCAGCGTGGACTTGCCGACATTGGGTTTACCCCACAAAACGGCGAACCCCGACCGAAACCCTTCAGGCACAGCAAATTCAGGCACTTCCTTCATCGCTGGCTCCACAGCACCTTTGCGCCAAGGCATTTCCGTCACCTCACGCATGGTTGCGCCGACACAATTTTGGCGCTCCGTGCTATCATCAAAAAGCGCTTGAGAAGAAGTCAGCGGCAACCCGACAGGAGGGACCCAGCGATGACCCAAGAGCGTCCCATCTGGACCGACGAACGCATCTGGGGAACATGGCGCGTGAAAGTCGGATTGGCGGAGATGTTGCGGGGCGGCGTCATCATGGATGTGACGAACGCCGAGCAAGCGCGTATCGCCGAGGAGGCAGGCGCTGTCGCGGTGATGGCATTGGAGCGGGTGCCCGCGGACATCCGTAAAGAAGGCGGTGTCGCCCGCATGGCAGACCCCGAAAAAATTCTGGAAATCATGGACGCCGTGACCATCCCCGTCATGGCAAAGTGCCGCATCGGGCACTTTGTGGAAGCCGAAATTTTGGAGGCGCTGGGCGTGGATTTCATTGACGAAAGCGAAGTCCTCACACCTGCCGATGAGCAGTTCCACATCAACAAGCACACCTTCAAAGTGCCGTTTGTGTGCGGAGCGCGCGATCTGGGTGAAGCGCTACGCCGTATCGCCGAAGGCGCAGCGATGATCCGCACGAAAGGTGAGGCGGGCACGGGCAATGTCGTGGAAGCCGTCCGCCACATGCGCAAAATTATGGACGAAATTCGGCGCATTCAAAGTCTGCCCGAAGAGGAACTGGTCACCGTCGCCAAAAACTTGGGGGCGCCTTACGAATTGGTCAAATGGGTGCACGAGCATGGACGCTTGCCAGTCCCGAACTTCGCTGCGGGCGGCATCGCGACGCCCGCCGACGCCGCGTTGATGATGCGGCTGGGAGCAGAAGCCGTCTTTGTCGGCAGCGGCATCTTCAAGAGCAGCGACCCTTACAAGCGCGCCAAAGCCATCGTGGACGCCGTGACTTACTACGACCAACCCGAAATCCTTGCAGAGATCTCGCGGGGCTTGGGCGAACCGATGCGCGGTGTCGATGTCCGCACGCTCTCGGAAGCCGAATTGCTGCAAGTGCGCGGGTGGTAGTTTCGGAGGGCATTGCCCCCGGTGCATCCCACAACTTTTCGGCAGCGCACGGGAGTGCCCGCCCTCCGATCCGTTCACCGCACCTTTTCCAGCAGCAAATAGAGAGCGACTCCAAAGGCGACGGCGACATTGAGGGACTCCTTCTCGCCAAATTGCGGGATTTCCAGCACTATGTCAGATGCCGCTAGCACGCGGTCATCTACACCCGTCACTTCGTTGCCGATGACCAGCGCCAACGGGAAATGTGTCCGTTGCACCGTTTGGATAGGCACGCTCTCGTCGGTGATTTCTAACGCCGCCACTGTCCAACCGTGTTCCTTCAAGTGGCGCACGGCGTCCAGCGTGTCGGCGAAGTATTCCCACGGCACCCGTTGCGTCGTGCCCAATGCAGTCTTTTCCACCTTACGGTGGGGCGGGCGAGCGGTGATCCCACACAACACCAACTTGGCGATGTAAGCGCATTCTGCCGTGCGGAACATCGCCCCGACATTGTAAGCGCTGCGGATGTTGTCCAGCACGGCTGCGATAGGGAAGCGATGGGGCGGGCGATATTTTGCCCATCGTTCAATGCGTTCGGCACCGACCAGTTTGCGCACTGTCCATCACCGCCGCCCTATTGTGCCAACTCTTACGGTGTCGCTAAAGTTAAAAGGCGGGTGATAGGCAACGATGCGTTGGACGGCGCGGCATTTGGTGGGCTTGCGGGTGCCGACGGAAGTCACCATTAGCCTTGACGGGGCAACGGTTGCTGCGGTCGTCACAGAACCTGACTGGGACGCGGGCGTGACGCTGGCGCACCTTTGGCTGTGGCGCGCCAAAGAGGGCGTGTTCCGCCAATGGACCTTTGGCAATGAAACGGTCACGCAGCCCCGCTTTTCGCCCGACGGTAAATGGCTGGCGTTTCTGGCACGACGGGCACGCGATGCCGAACAAGATGCGGGTGACAAAAGAGAGCCCCCAACGCAACTGTGGCTGCTGCCCCTTGACGGCGGTGAAGCGCAGCGGTTGACGGATGCCGACAAAGGCGTCGTGACTTTCGCGTGGGCACCCGATGGCACAGCGCTTTACGCTGTCGTTCCTGAACCCGAACCCGCTGAACGGGCGCGCGCCGCAGAAACGGAACGCCGCCGGCGAGCCGATTACACCTACCACGACGATGCCTTACCGCCCCGAGCCATTTGGCGGTTCCGACTACCTGACGGTGCGGGTGAAAAAGTGTGGGTCGGCGACGCCGGCGTTTACGAAATCGCCATCGCCCCTGACGGCATGCGGTGCGTGCTGGCGACGACGGGCACGGGCAAGGCGGACGATTGGCGCCGCTCCAAACTCTTCTGGCTCGCTTTGAACGAAATGCCGCCAACGCCCCGCACCCTCTGCGACCGGCAAGGCGCTCAAACGATGCCCCGATGCTCACCGAACGGCAACGCCGTTGCCTTTCTGAGTTGGCGCGAACCCGACCGCAGTTTCTCCCACAAACGCATTTTCGTCGCTGACTTAGAGGGCAATTGGTCGGAACTGATGCCCTTGCCCGATTTGGAAGTGGACGCGTTGCACTGGGCGCGCAACGGGCTGTGGTGTATCTTGCAAACAACCGCCACTTCCCAAGTGTGGCAGTTGGGCGAAACGGCAGCGACACCCCTCAGCGATGCCGATTGGGTTATTGCAGCGATGGATGTCACCCTTGACGGGCACTTGTGCGTCGCTATCCGCACCGATGACCTCCATCCGCCCGAAGTGTGGCTGGGCAAATTGGACGGAGGGCGGTTGTGGTGGACTCAACTCAGCGACTTCAACCCGCAAGTGCGCCAGTGGGCGCTGCCGACGGCACACCTCGTTCAGTGGCGTTCAGATAATGGCGTAACGATTGACGGCGTTTTGTGGCTGCCCTCACAGGAAACTTTGCCGCTATCGCGACCGCATCCGACCGTCGTTTGGGTGCACGGCGGACCGAAAAGCCGAGCGACAAAGGCGTTGCTGGCGGCGATGGGCTTGCCCGCTTTCCTAGCGGCACACGGTTACGCTGTGCTGGCGCCCAACTATCGCGGCAGCAGCGGTTCAGATAATGCCTTTGCGACGGCGAACTTCCGCGATTTAGGCGGCGGTGATTTCCGTGACATCCTCGCAGGCGTAGAGTGGTGCATCGCGCAAGGCATCGCCGACCCCGACCGCATCGGCATCGCTGGGGGCAGTTAC
>BEHT01000070.1 GCA_002898575.1 bacterium HR17 | reverse complement strand
GATGATGGGCGACGAGTCCATTTGCGCCGTTGCGATGCCTGTGATCAAGTTCGTCGCGCCAGGTCCCGAAGTTCCCATGCACACGCCGATTTTACCCGACGCGCGGGCGTAACCGTCCGCCATGTGGGCGGCGCCTTGCTCGTGGCGGTTTAAAATGAACTTGATGCGATCGCGATAGTGGTAGAGGGCATCGCACACCTCAATGACCGCACCGCCCGAAATGCCGAACACATACTCCACCCCTTCCCGCACCAAACACTCCACCAACAATTCGGCGCCCCGCACCGTTTGCAAATCCACCGAAAGGTTCGTCGGCATTATTTATCCGCCTCCTTGCTCATTGCCCGCTTTCTGACTAAAGCGGGCACATGAACTCTTCAACGGGCACACTTGCCACTTTAAAGATAGCGCTGAAAGTGTCCGCATCAATGCCGCGATGGGCAGGCATAACGACCTGGCTAAAGGGCTTGCCCCGGCACATGACGATATGGCTTCCCGTTGATCCTTTTTGCCTCAATGTAAGCGGCGAGAGCCTTCCGCACATTGCGCCCCGCTTCCCGCCGTGTTTGTCCTTGCGGGACGCAGCCAGGCAAGGCGGGCACGGCTGCCATATAGCCACCTTCCGTGTCCTCACGCCCAATCACAGCGTAACGCGCTCCTCCACCCGCCTGCGTCTTTGTCCCGCCGCCCATGTAGTAAAGGAACTCCACTTCGTCGCCGTCCTTGAGGGCAGTGGTGTCGAAGTGGCTGCGGTCAATGATAGCGCCGTTGACTTGCACTGTCACCATTTCCCGCCGAATTTTGCGGCTGTCCAGCAATTGCCCGATCGTTGCCCCTTCGGGCAGTTCCGTTTCTTTGCCGTTGAGTTTAATGACGATGGGCATAAGCATCACTCCCGTTTTGCCGGCGCACCTTTGCAACGCCGACCGCGACATTTTTGCGAAAGCGGACGACGGTCCGCCTGAAAAAATCAACGAGGCAACCGCGTTGACCTGTCGTTACGCCATCAATTTTACGACACCCGCTGCTGCGGTGTCGTTAAGGGCAGGGGGGCGTCCTTTCGCTTAGCGGAACTCATGGGCACCGATATCGGGCTGCACCCCCCGTCGCTTGCCGTCAATATCGTCCACCACTTCCGGCAGCGGGACGGCTTTATCAATCGCCTCAACCGCCTTTGCTGTTAACCGCAAATTGCCCCTCGCTGCGTCCACAAACGCGAAACTGTAATCGGGCACGACTAAATTGTTGCGCACAAGCACCCGGCTGCGGGTCTCGTTGCGAATGGGCGCACCACTCAGCAAATTGTTGAGCACCCGCAGCCCTTCGTTGTCGTGGACGAGCCGAATGAGCCGACCGAGTTTGTTTGTCGGGTCATGAATTGTGTTGTGAGCGATGAGGCAATTGGGGGCGTAATCGGCGACGATACCTGACTCTGGAGAACGCACGACGAAATTATTGCGGACGATGATTCCAGTGCAATGGACAGCAACATCGGGGGGCTTCCACGAGTTGCCCAGCGCGATCCCGACATCGCAATCCACGATGATGTTGCGCTCTACGATGCAGTCGCGGCTTTCATGCCAGAGAAAAATCGCCCCGCGCCCTTCCCGCGTCCGCCCTTGAATGCCGACGAACACATTGTCGCTGATGACCCAACCCTGCGCGAACATGACATCAATCCCGCCGATGTAGTTACCGTTGAAAGTTTGCGGGGTATCGGTCGGGTCATCCGCAAAAGTTTTCGGACGGTCGTTGACAAAAACGCAATACTGAATACGGCACCCCGTCGGTCGCGGGACATCGGGCGGCACCCGCACGCCCTTAACGCCCCGCTGCCAAACATTGCGAAGGACACAGTTGTAAACGGTGACCCGATGGACGCCGGTGTCTGTGTCCAATTTGATGGCGTTCCAACGGACATTTTGCAAGGTCAAATCCGCAACGGTCACATCAGAGCAACCCGTGATCGCCAGCAATTCCCCCAGTTGGTGCTTACCACCGTCCAAAATCACTCCTTCGCGCTTGCCCCGCTCGCTGCGGAGTGTTATCCCGCTTTGGCGAATTTCAAGGCGACGGGGCAACTCGTAGTGTCCATCAGCGATGAGAATGGTCGTGCCTCGTTCAGCCCGCTCAACTGCCTTGAAAAGTGTGTCCACCGATGCGACCCGCACGATTTTGCCTGTAGGGGCGGGGAAGGGTGGCGCTTTGGGCAGCCACGGTTGCGACGCCAATTCAAAAGGCGTCCATGCCCTTGCACTGCCCAGCACCGCCGACAAAATCACCCATCCCATCCATTGCCCACCATCGCCCATGTATCGCTCACCTGTCCCGATGATAACACCGCCTTTGCCCATTGCTCTGAGCGCTAACGCGGTGCGCCTTCAAAGGGTGTGTCTTCTGGCTTGCCAGCGAAATGCACCGAGAAGCAAATCCACATGCCACAATGATGGCGCACAATGTAACCGAAAAGGAGTTGACAGCACTGCTCCACACCGGGTTTGATTGGCTTGGGCGACATGAGCAGTTTTACGCCCAACGCTGCCGGTAAGCTCAATTCGCCCTGACCGTCTTGGACATTGCCCCCCACAACAAGTCGCACGGGCAATCGCCCTCGGCGCTTCCGCTGCCTTTTCACCCAAAGACCTTGTGCACGATGCCGACTTCATTGTCCTCGTCGCTGTGGGCGATCGCGCAGTGAACGCTGTGATGGAAGGCTGCGACGGACTGTTAAGCGGGTCACATGGACGCCCCTGCGACTTGGTACCCGATCTGTCACGGTCGGGGGGCGCCCGTCCTGCGCTGGATCGGTTTCGGGCAGCGGTTGAAAAGCGGTCAACCAACTCATCGGGGCGTGCCAGCGCGCCGGTGGTGTGAAGCCGCCGAGTTTGCGAAAGGATTGGGCTTGACCCACACTTCATCCGCGATGCCCTTGAACTGCCGATGCCTACCGATATACTCAACGACCAATTTAGCGGGGGGCAGCCCGCCCTGCATTACAAAGATTTTGGGCTACATCGTCACCTTAGCCCACGAACATTGCCCTCGCCGTCTCCAATAACGATGGCGGTGCATAAGATTCTCAAGACGGCGAAAGGCTTTGGCGACCCTGACTGGACGCAAGCGGTATCGTGACCCTTTGGCGCAAGTTGAACGCAGGGCGTTGACCTCATTCAATCACTTGCCGCTCAACAGGGTTGACTTCCACTCCGACTTGCCGCAGCCACGCGATTGCCCGTTCCATTTCGTCCTCTTCGCCTTCCAGTTCTAAGTCAATCCAACCGCATTCCGCATCCACATTGGCGCGACGGATGTTGGTGATGACCTGAAACTGCTGCCCCAGTTGCCACAAAATCGGCTTGTCCACCAAGTGCTTGGGATAGACCAATTGCACCCGGCGCCTTGTGGTCGCCATGCTCTTTCGCCTCCGAAGTCGCTGACAGGGTGACGACGCCCTCCTTCGCCGACAGGTTACCTGCCCCCCGCGATGGCGGGGATGATGGACACCTCGTCGCCCTCTTTCAGGGCAGTGTCCAAGCCCTGCAGGAAGCGAATGTCTTCGTCGTTGACGAAGATGTTCACGAAGCGGCGGACTTCACCGCTCTCTTCGCACAGGCGTGTTTTGATGCCTGCATACTTTCGGTCCAAGTCGTCAATGACTTCCCGAACCGTCTTGCCTTCGGCGATCACCTCGGCGGCGCCGCCCGTAAGGTTTTGCAACGGCGTCGGAATGCGAACCTTAATCGGCATCGTCGTTTCCCTCCTTTTCAGGTGTGCTAATTTGCTCGGCAAAAGGCAAACCTTTCGGAAACTCACGAAAGGGATGGAACTGCACACCCAAAAGACGCAAATTCAGGGCAATTGCTGGTTTCCCACCAAACGGCCAATGCGTTTCAATGCGATAAATTCGCCGATTAAGCTTCGGCGGATTTTCCAATTCCCTCTTCAGTTCGTTCGTCAGTTCTAAGCCAAAATAACTTTTTGCACCGACCGAAATACCGATAAGCCCAACTCTTGCGCCTTCCACTCGTTTCTCCATCAACCGCTTAAATTTGTTGTCCCGCAACTCGCACCGTTTGGTCTCAATCCAGTAAGACAACGCCTCTCGCTTTGTCGGATAATCAGTTACTACATCAAGCCACCAAGTTTCTCCGTTTGGTGCTGTCAGAACCAAATCGGGTTCCTCTGTTATTTGTCTTCCCGTTAATAATTGCCGACCTGAATTTGACCCAGCGGAGTGACATTCATAACCTGCCTTAAGCAGCAGTTCGGTTACCACATCTTGCACCGCCCAACCCAAAAGCAAATCAGCCACATAAGTCCGAACATCACGATGGTCTCGGTGATGCCGTGTGCCTTTTGTCATTTCCTGAAGCCGCAGTTCATCCTTTTCTGTCCATACACCTTCCAACTCCAATAGACGCAAGTAAAAATCGCTATCGTGATAGTGCTGAACCACGCGCTTCAAATCTGTGCCGACTTCAGCAAGCAGTTCGTCCAGCAGCCGAATGTTTCGTTTTATCTCATCCCATGTCCTTGCCATCCTTTTCACCTCGGTTTACGAAACACGACAATAAACTCGTGGTCGTTTTTCGGATAGTAACTGGTCGGGTAACCGTAGACAAGGCGACCACCTGTGCTGTAGTTCAAGATGTAGACCTGTGTGCTCCAAACTTCAAAGCCTAACTTGTCACGGCAGATGAAAATGTAATCGGCATGGATGGGACACTTAGCATAACTTTTGAACACATCTTGCGTGACAACAACCATCCAACCGCT
>BEHT01000069.1 GCA_002898575.1 bacterium HR17 | reverse complement strand
GTCGCTGTTGCCTTAGAGCCGTCGTTCATTCACTTGTGCCCCACAACCGTCACAGGAACTATCGCTGAGCCTATCGGCGTTGAAAAGTAAGGGCACATGTCAATGCGCCCGGAAAAAGCGGGCAGACCAATGGCTGCCCCTACGACCGCCTTCCATGTTGAGCGGCTGGGTGCGTACCTACCGTCGGGGGTGCGTCAACGCGCCTGCAAACTGAAATAAGGCGGTGCATGAACGATGGCGGCAGAAGTCATGACGGCAGCGAAAGTGGCGGTGCGCGAGGTTTACCTTGACTACAACGCCACGACGCCTGTTGACCCTGCGGTGCGCGAGGCAATGCTGCCGTTTTTGAGCGGTGAATTTGGCAACCCGTCCAGCGTGCACCCGCCGGGGCGACGGGTGCGCAAAGCCGTTGAACATGCCCGCGAGCAAGTGGCACAACTGCTGAACGCCGCCGACCCGGCTGAAATCGTCTTCACCAGCGGGGCGACGGAAGCCAACAACATGGCTCTGCTGGGCACGACGCTTCTTGCAGGGCGCACCAGCGGCCACATTATCACGACGCAAATTGAGCACCCCTGCGTGTTGGGCGTTTGCCAGTTTTTGGAGCGGTGCGGGTTCCGCGTGACCTACTTGCCGGTTGACCGCCACTGTCGCGTGGACTCCGCAAGCGTGTTGGACGCTTTGACGGACGACACGCTGCTGGTGTCCGTCATGCTGGCGAACAACGAAACGGGCACGCTGCAACCCGTCGCTGAAATCGCGCGGCTGGTCAAGGCGCATCGCCCTGAGGTGCTGGTGCACACCGACGCCGTCCAAGCCATCGCGAAAGTGCCCGTAGATGTGCAGGTGTTGGGCGTGGACTTGCTGGCGCTATCGGCGCATAAGTTTTATGGACCGAAAGGTGTCGGCGCCCTTTACATTCGCAAAGGCGTCGTCGTTGAGCCATTGTTGCGGGGCGGGCACCAAGAGCACGGGCTGCGGGCGGGGACGGAAAACGTCGCCGGCATCGTCGGGTTGGGTAAAGCGGCGGAAATTGCCCGGTGCGATTTTGACGCTATCGTCCGCCACCTTTGGGCGTTGCGTCAACGCTTCTTGCGCTTGCTGGACGAACTGCCGATGACGCGACTGAACGGGCATCGCCAGCACACTTTGCCGTCAACGGCAAATGTTTGTTTGCTGGGCGCCGATGCGCTGGCGGTGCAAGCCAACTTGGGACAACGGGGCGTTTGTGTCTCTGTCGGCTCGGCTTGTTCGTCGGGGGCGTTGAAGCCGTCGCATGTGTTGCGGGCGATGGGATTAAGTGAAATGGCTGCGTTTTGCTCGGTGCGGTTTTCGTGGGGCAAGTTTACGACAGCAGATGAGATTGACTACGCCGTTGAGCAGACGAAAGCGGTCGTGTCTTTGCTGCGGGAAATTACGCTGCCCGAAGAGATCGGCGTCTGCGACGAAAATTGCCCCTGCTTCTTTGAGGGGGCGGGCTTGGCGTGAGCGCCGGTGTGGAGATCCTCATCATTGAGTCAGTGGAGCCGTGCGAGCAATGCCTGCGGGCGCGAGAAGTGGCGCGGTTGGTGGCGGAAAAATATGACGGCGTGACGGTGCGCGTCATCAGTGTGCTGGACGAAGAAGCAGACCGCTTCGGTGTCGTCATGACGCCGACGGTCGTTGTCAACGGCGTCATAATTTCGGTGCGCCGAGCGCCTGACCCCGAACGGTTGGAGCGCTTGGTGCGCCAACGCTTGGGAGGTGTCGGGCAATGAAACGCCCATCGTTGGGGATCGTCGTCGTGCTCCTCGCTGCCGTCGCCGTCCTTTACGGTTTGAACCGTTTAACCTCCCGCGCCGAACAAAGCGAACAGTTGCCGGTGCCACAGGAGGCATCGGCATCCGAGCAAAAGCCGGAGCATGTCCCTGCGGTCGCTTTGGGAAGCGGTAAGGGTAACACGCTGGGTAACCCAGACGCCAAGGTAAGGGTCGTCGCCGTTGTCCCGTTAGGCGTGGAGTGCCACATGCAGACCATCCAAATCTTGCAGGAAATCGCAAAAGCGGACCCCAAACGAGTCCGCGTGGAAATCTACGACATGAATTCGTCCAAGGGGCAGCAAGAGTTAGCCAGTCACGGCGTCCACTGCGCTTCCGTGTTCGTCAACGGCAAAAACCAATGGAAGATCAAACAGGACGGTAAGGAGCGGACGGTTATCTGCATGCGCAAACCCAACGACCCCATGTCCACCTACAACTCCACTGACCTCATAGAAGTCGTGCACCAAGAGATGGCGCGACAATACGGAAAAGGTTTTGAGCCGGCGGTGCTACAGCGTTTGCGGGTGCGCGGACAACAAATCGTGAGCGGTGTAGCGGCAACTCCCTTGCTATCCGAGCCGACGAAGGGAAAGCCCAAAGTCGTCGTGGAAGTCCTCACACCCAGCCGTCAAGCCTCCATTTACACCTTCTTCGCTGACGCAATAGAACAGTTGCAGGCGCTGAAAAAGCAATACGGTGACGCGCTGAGCGTCCGAGTCTATTCGCTGGCGACGCGGGAGGGACAATCTCGCCTGCAAGCCTTGCGGCTCACCGGCCCTGCGATCGTCATCAACGGCAAAACTGTCCACGAATTGAGCGAACCGGGTAAAGGGAAGCGCAAGGTCGTCACTGCGTTCGCGTCCGGTTCGTCCATTTCCCTCACAGATGTCAAAAAAGTTATCGTCGCGTTGTTGCGCCAGTGAAGTGACGGGAGGCACCCGCCGGGTATTGACGACGGGGTCGGTTCCTGCCCATACTTCATCGGGTCCATAGCGCAGCGAGATAGCAACTCCGTCGCCTTGTTTTTTTCTTGCTTCTGTGCGGGCAGCACATAGCGTTTCTGGCAAAATCTCATGCAACTGGCGCGAGGAGGTTCGTGGTTTATGCGGTGTCGTGTTGCCGGCCGTGCGTTAGAAACAGCGGCGCGGTCTCTCAACGCAGCGACTGTCGGTGCGCGCACGACTTTGCCCATCCTTTCGCACATCTTGTTAGAGGCGCAGGAGACACAGACCTTGCGCATGGCGGCGACGAACCTCACTTTGTGGTTAGAGTGGTCCGTCGCTGCGGAAGTAGAGGAACCAGGGCGCGTCGCAGTCGCTGGCAAAGAGTGGCGTGCGATCCTCACATCGTTGGACAGCGACCTTGTGGAACTGGAAGCACCGCCAGAGACCGAGGGCGCTGGGCGCATGAACCTACGGTTTGGCAACGCCGAATATCGGCTGCCCATTCTGCCCGCGGACGAGTTTCCCCTCCCACCAGAAGAAAGTGCGTGGGGGGAACCGTTTGCCCTTGACGGTGACCAGTTGGCATCGGCGTTGCGCAAGGTGTTCTTTGCCGCTTCGTCAGACCTGACGATGGGCGTTTACACCGGTGTGCATTTCCGCAAAGAAGACGGTGCATCTTTGGACATCGTCGCCACAGACACACACCGGTTAGCCCTTGTGGAATTGGAAGCGCCCGACCTCCCGCCGTTCACCGCGACGCTGCCGATCCAAGTCCTCAAAGCGTTGCTGCCTTTGGTGGAAAAAGCCGGCGCGCTGCAATGGCGGATCAGCCAAGACGGCACGCTGGTGGAATGGAGCGGTGACCCATGGCGGGCAATGATGACCGTGCTGGCAGGCACTTACCCGCCTTACCGGCGTGTCGTGCCGACAAGTTTTGCCTGCCAAGTCCGTTTCCACGCTGGGGCTCTATTGCCCGTGCTGCGGCGTATGTTGGTGTTCCGCCCGACCAACCGGCGTCAACCCCTACGGGTGATCTTGCGCCTTCGCACAGAACCGGTCATGGAAGTGGCGACCATTGAGGTGGAGTTTGGCAGTTACGAAGAGGTCGCCAAAGAAACGGTGCCCGTAGAGTGGCTAACGGAACCGCAAGACTACGAAATCGCCTTTCAGCACCCTTACTTGATGGAGTTTCTCAGCACCGTCAAGGACGGCACGGTCATCGCCGGATTCCAAGCGTCCAACAAGTCCGCGACCGTTTGGCGCCTTGAGAACGATGACCGTTACTTTTATGTCGTCATGCCCATGCATTTGCCTGGTGGCGAATAGCGCACAAGGTATGGCAAAGTTTGTCGGCGGAGGTGGTCGGTTATGCAGCGCGAAGTGCCCACTGCCGTCGCCGTCGTGATTATCGTGGTCGTGTTGCTGATCGTGGCAGGGGCTTACTTTTTCCTTACCCGCCCACGGTCGGCACCTCCGATGGCGGGGCATCACGGTCCAAGCCAGCATGGTCCAGCAGGGCACGGACCGATGACGGGAGCCCCCGGACACGGAGCGCCTGCCAAGCCCGGTGCTCCAACGCCTCAAGCCCCTACACCGGCGACACCGCGCACCGGTCCGTAAAAAACACGAATTCACTGTGGGCACAGGTCAGGCACGGGTGTGTTGAAAACGAGCGACACACCCGTGCTGTGCTTTCAGCATCGGTGCCACTTGCTGGGTCAACCATGCACGGTAAAGGAGCAGGGGACGCCCGCTCTGCAGGAGAGCCGTTTGGATGTGGGTCAGTAACGCGCGCAGTGTTACCCAGCGGGCGCTTTCAATCTCCCGCGTGTCAATTGGACGCAACCGCCCGTTGAGTGCTTCCGCTGTGAAAACATGCGTCGTCCAATCTACCGCACCCGACGGCGCCACGAACTTGACCCGCACCCGTAGCAAATAGCGGGTCAGCCGAACGGTTAAGCCGGTCTCCTCGCGAGCTTCCCGCAACGCTCCCGCCTCAAACGCTTCGCCCCGCTTCACTGCCCCGCTCGGTGCCCTGTAAACACCTTTCGGGTGGTTGGGTTTTCGTATCACCGCCAATTTATCGCCGCGAAAAATGAACAAAGTGACATCGTGGGCGCGACCGTCTTTTTGACTTGCCTTGATCATCGCCAAGTCCTCATCGGTGATACTCCAACGCAACCTCACCACTTTGGGCTTTCCGTAGCGTCGTTCCACTTCTCGTAGCACAGCGCGGGAAATGTCCGACGGCAAATTTGCCCACGCTCCTTTGCCTTTCACCCTTCGGTTTCCTCTTCTTCAAGGCGATGCGTTTGCATTGCTTCCTTCAGCGTCCGCAACTCCTGTGCAACTGCCTGATACACTTTCGGCAGCAATTGGGCAATTTCGTTATCCGTGAACCCTAACATGCGCAGGAGGAAACTGTCAAGTTCGTAGCGGTGACCGTCACGATGCTCAAATTGTTCCAATAGCGACCGCCACTTAACTGCTTTGAAGCGGTTAAAGGCATTAGCGAAATCTTTGTCATGTTCGGCGAAAAATTGTGCTGTTGGCGACAGGGTCATTCGCAACATCTCGTCAGTCAAGTTACAAAAACTTCCCCGTGTTTCTGCACGGTTCGCCAAAATCTGGACGATAAAGGCAACTCCGTTAAGCCAAAGGCACAAGGCTCTCGCCATTGCAGGGTCAGCGTGAAATGATGAGAACGCCTGTTGAGGCACAACCTTT
>BEHT01000068.1 GCA_002898575.1 bacterium HR17 | reverse complement strand
CATTTAGGACGGCGGGCAATCGGCTACGAGGTCAAGGAGAGGTATGTGAAGTTGGCTTGGCAGCGGGTGCGAGAGCCTTTGAATTTGAGGCGCTTGCTCATCCCACATTATGAAACTCTTGAATGGACACCTCAACAGTTAGCGTTAATTAGCGAGGGTGATGAGCAGGAATGAGTTTATCAGTGGGCTTAGACTATGAACGCTTGCTCATGGAACAAGACTGGTTTTGCTTGCGTAATTTGTCAATGATCGTCTCTCCCGATTTTGATGGCTTGCTTTGTGCCCTGATAATGACAGAGCATCTGGGTTGGCAACTGCGTGGTTTTTACGATGGTAAAACTTTGGCTCTTGACCAGCCGACAACCCACATCCGCGAGTTCGTGTTCTTAGATGTGGAAATTTACCGATCTTCCGTTCGGAGCGTTGGAAACCATTTGCTTCAGTGGAGTTCCTCCGTCCCACTGCCTAATTTTTCAGCGCGCCATTAACCCAAATCTGCTGCGAGGTATTACGGCGAAAGAGTTTGAACGCAATAGACGAGTGTATTTGAGCGCGCTCGCTCAAAATCCACTCTCCTTTGCTTTGACAAGCCGTGCGAGAAAACAAGGGCTTCAATATACCCTCGTCCCACCCTCGCTGCAATGGTTGACAGATTAGCCTCAGGCGTTCCTCAGGTGGGTCATAACCCCCTTGCACGAGCTATCTGGTCATCGTGGCTTGTCGGTGGGCGGGGCTCGCTTTCGCCTCCCTTTGGTTTCAATTTCCGTATGTGAGAGGCTTGCTCCAGCAACCTCCACCCTCTCTTCACTTGCTTTACGCTTTCGCCGTTGCCTATGTTGCGCTCCGAACCGCTTTCGTTTGTGGGTTGCCTCATTGGCTCGGGCGTGACCATTGGTTGCTCGTCCGTGCCATGTCTCCTCTCGCCGTTGGTGTCTATTTCAACGGTGGCATCTAAAGTGACCTTTACCTTACCTTTTTCATCCTCATCGTTGCTTACGGCTTAACTTATAGCGCTAGGTTCACCCTGCTCGTTGCTTTTACAAAGGGAAACGCTACCATATCAACGCCCGGTAGCGTCGGGACTCATCCCAGACGGTTGTTAAATTTCAAAACGACCGTCGCCTACAAGTGGCGACGCTACCACAGATTTTTTTGTCAATTCCCGGTAGCATGCGGTGATGATGCGATGGAGAGCATTCAGGCACTTATTGCCGATGACGAAATTCTCGTCCGTCAGTCGCTGGCTCAACTTCTTAACGCCGAACCAGACATTGAAGTTGTCGGCATCGCTTCCGATGGCGAGCAAGTTCTTCACCTTCGCCGAAAACATTTGCCCAATGCCGTCCCGATGGACTTGAAGATGCCACAAATGTACGGCATTGAAGCGACAAAGCAAATTAAACAAGAGATGCCCAGCATTGAAGTTTGTATCTTGGCAATTTACGATGATGATTGATCGCTCTTTGACGCTACAGCAGGTTGCAGAAGCCGTCCGCATAGTCGCTTCTGGGGCGGGATTTTGTCCCCGCCGTTGGTGCCGAAAGTTCTGGCGGAGTTTCAAAGGTTCGCGGCAACGAAAGCCGCATTTAAGAAACTTTTTAGCGAGTTGACGCCGCGAGAGCGAGACATCCTTAGGCTTTTGGCTCAAGGCAAAAGCAACCGAGAAATTGCCCAGCCCCTTTACTTGACCGAAAAGACCGTCCGTAACACAGTATTTTGCGGAAACTTGAAGTTAACAGCCGAACCGAAGCATCCTTGCTGGTTGCAAAGCATGGGGTGTAAAAGTGATGGGCATGCAAAGAACATGGTCAGTAGCACCAGCCTTTGTCGTTTGGCTCTCAAGTTGCTTTTCGCTCCCGCTGAAAGCACACTTGTCCTGTGTGCTGTTTTACCCACGGGCACTGGGTGACGGGCAATATATTCTGCTCTTCATATTTGCCATCGCAGCAGAAGCCTTTGCTGGACTCGCCCCCGTTGTGTTGACAGTTATTCTCACGAAGCGAAAGCCTCAATTCGCCCGAATTGCTCTTTGGAGTGCTTTGGGATACGATGCGTTTTGGGCAATTGTTACGACTATTTGCGAAGCAATCTTCATTGGCCGAGAATGGGTCGGCGGTGGAGTGCTGGCAACATTGTTTTGCATGCCATTAAGTTTGGCATTGTCACCCCTTGTCATCTTGTTCCTTGTATTCTCTCTGCCATCCTCTCTGCTAAGTTTGCTCGTTGCAATCGCTGCTCTTTTGCCTTTGGTAATTGTCCTGCTCGTCGCTTTCTACTTCACCCCTCCACGAGGCTGAAAAGTCGGAAGGCGTTTTTAAGGCACATTCCATGTGCCTCTAAAAAGCACTATAGGTGAATGATGCTTAGGTAGTGGTGAAATAGAGGGGTGATGGCATTTTAGCGCTTAGGAGAGAGAAAAAAACCGTTCGGAGGGCGGTTCTCCTGAACCGCCGAAAGAAAAAATCGGCATGAAAAAAAACGGCGCGTCGGGAGACGCACCCTCCGCAAGGCATAGTTGATGTTTGACATCGGCAAGTCGGGAAACGCGTCCCGAAGGACCTTTGAAGGGGCAATTCAATAAAGCAAGTGAAAGCACCGTTTGCAAGCCGCTTGGAAACAAGTTTAACTCATTGGCACCGTTGTGAGTTAGAATGATAGCGGCGTCGGAGTCCCCAGAAAATAGCGCAATAGGTTGAGGGGGGATACGGCTATGGCGTGGCAATTAGGCGTCGCTGAGGTGGACATCACGCCGCCCGTCGGCGTGTGGCTGACGGGTTACGCCGCCCGAACCCATCCGTGCACCGATATTCATGATGCCCTCAAAGCCCAAGCCCTCGTATTGGAAAACAGCGACGGCGATCGCGCCGCCTTGTTGTGTCTGGACTTGATCGCGCTGACGGCTGAACAAGTCGCCGCAGTGCGCCGCGCCGTGCAAAAAGCGACTGGTATCCCGCCCGCACGCTTGCTCATCAATTGCTCCCACACGCATTCTGCGCCCGCCATCGGCGAATTGGCAGCACCTTGGATGGGCATCCCCGATGAGGCTTATTTACAAATCACTATCCGTAAAGCCGCCACCGCCGTCCAACTGGCAGCCAGCCGCTTGACTGAAGCGACCCTGCATTACGCGAAAGCCCACTGCTACATCGGCGTCAACCGCCGCCAGCGCACCCCTAACGGACGCGTCGTCTTGGGGCAAAACTTACAAGGCGTCACCGACCCGCAACTGGATGTCCTTGCGTTCACCGCACCCGACGGCGCACTTAAGGTTCTGTTGTTTGCTTATGCGTGCCATCCCGTCGTCTTGGGTGACAACAACTATGCCGTCTCAGCGGATTATGTGGGTTACGCTCGCGATTGTTTGCGACGAACGCTCAACGCCCCTGCGCTGTTTTTACAAGGTTGCGCCGGTAACATCAACCCCCGTGAGCGTGGCACTTTCGCCATCGCTGAAAAGTTGGGCAGGGAGTTGGCGGGCAGCGTCCTTGTCGCTTTGGGCAACACCGTGCAAATGGACGACGACCGCATTGACGGCATCATCGCGAACATCAAATTGCCCTTGCAACCGCCGCCCGATGCCCGCACCCTTCGTCAATGGCGTCAAGAGCACCTCGCGCGCGCTCAAGACGCCGAACGCAACGGGCGTTGGAGCGAAGCGCGCTGGCGTCGCTGCGAAGCCGAATGGGCAGCAAAAGTGCTGCGGGCGATACGCGCAAAAACATTGCCTACGCACGAACCTATCACACTGCAAGTTTTGCGTTTGGGCGATGTGGCGCTGGCTGCAATGGCGAGTGAAACCTTCGCCGAAATCGGCTTGACCTTGCGCCGACAATCCCCATATGCCGCCACCGTCCCGTTGGGTTACACCAACGGCTGCATCGGCTATTTGCCGACCGCTGCCGCTTACCCCGAAGGCGGCTACGAAGTGCAAACCGCGTTCAAGTTTTACGGACGCTTGCTGATGCATGCTCCCGAAAGCGAGCGGTTAGTGACCGAATGGCTGCTGCGGCAATTGCACCGCATGAAAGGGGGCGAAGAAGCGTGAATTTACCTTTAGGCATCGGAATCATTGGCGCAGGCGGAATCGCCCCGCACCACGCCAAACTTTACGCTCAATTTCACGACCTCGCTCAAGTCGTCGCTGTCTGCGATGTCGTCTTTGAGCGCGCTCAACAATTAGCGGAGCGCTGCCGCACCGAGTTTGGCTTCCCTGATGTCAAGGCATATCGCAGCCACGATGACTTGCTCGCCGACGACCGAGTGCAAGCCGTCTCCGTTTGCACACCGCCTTTTGCGCACCCTGAGCCGATGATTGCCGCTGCCAAGGCAGGCAAGCATGTCTTTTGCGAAGGACCGATGGCAGGAACTTTGCGAGAATGCGATGCTATGTTGACAGCAGCAAAAGAGGCAGGCATCGTCTTCACTGTCCAATACGGACACACCCGCTTCACCCGTTCAGCGCTGATGGCAAAACGAGCGTTGGAGTCGGTCATGTTGGGTAAAGTGTTTTTGGCGCAAGTAATGGTCAACTGGTATCGCACGCAGGCTTACTTTGACAGCGCCGCTTGGCGCGGAACATGGTGGGGCGAGCGAGGTGGCGCGTTGTTCCATCACGGGCGCTATGCCATTGACCTGTTTCTTTGGCTCATGGGCGAAGTGGACGAATTGTTTGCCTTCACTGACACCCTCGTCCATCGCATTGAGATTGAAGACACCGCTATCGTCAACTTGCGGTTTCGCAACGGTGCATTGGGGCAAATCCTCGCCACGACCGCTGCTCACCCTCATCCGCACTTGCCCGAACAGCGCATCGTCATCTGGGGCAGCGACGCAACGATGACCGTCATCCCTGAATTTGCTGTTGACGCTGCTGACAAAGAACGAGCGCAAAGGCTAATGGCAGAACTGCAAGAGCAAGTTCCACCGCTACCTTCGGAAGGGATGGCAGGGCAGTTGCGGGACTTTCTGCTCGCTATCGTTGAAGGACGACCACCTCTCATCACTGCCGAAAGCACCCGCCCGCAAGTGGAACTCGCCCGCGCCGCCTATAAATCCGCCACCCTCCGCCTACCCGTCCGTCTTCCTCTCACCCCTGTTGACCCGTTTTACTAAACGAACTGTTGTCGCCTAAACGCAAGTGTCTCGCCCCTTTACAGTCACAGACCGACAAAATCCGTTAGGCACAACCATGAACTTGTGCAAAATGGAGGCGCTTTCCTGCGCCGTTCCTGACAGCACAACTCTTCACAACTTCGGTCAGGACAAACCTAACAACTCAGCGACGAGGCGGTCAATTTCTTTCAACTCTGTTCGCAGTTCTTCGCGAACGATTTGGCGCAACTTGCCGATGGATTGTGAAAGGGTTTTCGCATCGGCGTTCGCTACTATTGCTGCAACCTTCCTGTGGCATCGTTTGCTCAATTCCGCCAGCCGCAAGTGGCGCTTGTCATTGCGGTTAAAGTTCGGAATGGGTAGGACTTCAAAGGGACGGCGATGGATGTGACGCTCTCCTTTTCCTCTCTGTGCTCCAAACGCACCTTTCGTCTGAAATGGTTTAATGGCTTCGTCCACGCACGGAGCGTTCAACACAGCACAAAGGTAATGGGCTTCGTCGGCATTAGAAGTCTCCAGCCAATAAGTCGTCGTGTCAGCAATGAAGCCACGAACAGGCAAGTTGTAAACTTGCCAATCGCTAACTTCTCTTGCATCCACAACACATGAACAAAGGTGCGTCCCACTGGTGTTGTAAAGCAATTTGAAAACTCCCGTCGGCTGTTGGATGGTCAGTTTAACTTGCCAGTTGAGGTAATTCAGCAACTCTGCCTGCGATTTACGGTGCTGCTTCCAAATCGCTTCCGCTTTCCTGAGCCAATCAGCCAATCCCGTTTTGCCCTTTTGGACGGCTTCGTTTGCGTTAATCAAGCGACGGATAGTGATGTCAAGTGGCAGCACGACAAGCGAGAATTCTCGCCAACCAAAAGGCAACATGTCATCGGAAAGAAGCGTGGCAAACAGAAACTCGGCTTCAACGCTCCCTCGGAGACGAATGCCTTTCCACGGCTCTTTAGCCTGTGGCTCAATTTTCGGGTCAGTCTCCAACTGCGGTCGCCTTCGGTCTATCACGATGGCTTCAACTGGTCGGACAAACCAAAGACAGCGTGGCACTATTGTCGCTCCTTGTGTGACCTGCTCAAAGTAAGGGCTTTTGCCCAAAGCGGTGGGCAATGCGAAAGTCGTTTCCGTTCGTTGCAACTTTCCTAACGCCACTTCTAACGAAGCGTTTCGGGAAGGCAATTCACCTTTCAACGCTAACGATGGAATTTCTCGCTTTTGCCTTGCTTTGTCCCGTTTCTTCCGCCATATGACCACGCACGATGGGACATTGAACAGTGGCGTCACTTGCTCGCAATCTATCAGCCGTTCCGCTGTCGCCACAAATTGCTTGCGAAACTCAGAGTGTTG
>BEHT01000067.1 GCA_002898575.1 bacterium HR17 | reverse complement strand
CATCGCCGATTGTGAACGAAAGAAGTTCCGATAGCCTTGCGCCAGTGTCAAATGCCAAGAGAAGCAAAACCGCATTTCTCAACCCTGCAGAAGTGTCAAGGTCTAAGTGTTGAAGGACTTTAGCGAGGTGTTCTGCTGTGACAGTTCGCGGCATCGTTTCTGGAAGTTTGATCTGAATTCCAACTGCAGGGTTATCGACTCTGATGCCTTGCTGCATGAAGAAGTAAAAGAAAGTTCGTAGCGAACGCGATGCTCCGTGTTTCGTTATTGGAGAGATGTTATTTCGACTTACACGGTAGTCTGCTACATGATTGCAAGTTTCTGGAGTGCAAGTGAGGTTGTTCTTTTCGTGGTAGCGAAGGAATAGTCGCAGTTCATACTGATACCATTCTATCGTCCGAGGACTGCAGTTCATTACTTTGCGGTAGTCGATGAACCACTTGACAACTGTATTCCAGTCAAGACCTCCAAACTCAACTTTATCTGACTTGACAACTTGACAGTTGTCTACTCTGCAGAACTGCATTATTTTGCTGGATTTTTCTGAAATGGAGCGGGCGACGGGATTTGAACCCGCGACCCCCAGCTCGGGAAGCTGGTGCTCTACCACTGAGCTACGCCCGCCTCGGCACATTAATTATGGCGCGCCCTAAGCCCTCATCATCCGTCGTCTTGCCCAGTTTGACAACCTCATTCGCACGCCCTATAATAAATGTTGCCTCACGGTTCTCGTTTATGTTTGCGAGCGCTGTGATGGCACGCCGAATCTCTCCGATGCGCGGAGGGAACGGGGGAACCAATTTTTCGGGGCGAACCCTGTGGAGGCGGTCACAGTATTGACCGTGACTGCAGGGCGGGGCACCTCTGGCTCCGAGCCCGTCAGCTAACCCCGTAGGCGTCAACAGAGGCGCGCCGTTAAAAGTCGGTGCGAGAGCGTCACAGCGAGTGCTCTCTAAATTGATGCGCCTCTTTTGGCGTCCGCTCCCCGCGCCCTCGGAGGCTTTTCGGCGAATCCTCATCACGCCGAAAGGAGGAGAGGGCGATGACTTTTGTGCGAGAGCGAGGCGAAGTCTTGCAAAATTACAGGAAAGCCGTCCTCACCGGCGCTTACGACCGTCCACCGCACGGTTTGTCGGGAAAATTTGACAATGTGCGACGCTTCTGGGAAGACGCCGTTCTGCGCGACAGTTTGAAACAGTTCTTGACGCCTTTCTTGCACCACAAGCGCACGAACCTTTCACGGTTGCGCATAATTGACCTCGGTTGCGGTCCCGGTGCTGGCTACGATCTGCTGACCAGTAAAACTCGTGGCGGTCCTCCAGTCCTTGACGAAACGATGATAGGTGTCTACAAAGGTGTGGACATAAGCCCAGACATGATTGCGAAAGCACAAGAGTGGCACGGGAACAATCCCAAATGTCAATTCGCTATCGCTGATCTCAACGATGGCTTACCTGTTGATGACAACGAACCGCCTTACGACATTTACTTCTCGTCCTACGGATCACTTTCCCACTTGCCTGACGAATCGTTGCGCCAATTGCTGGAAGACATTTGCGCTCATATGGGCAAACGGGCGATTTTCGTTGCCGATGTGTTGGGACGGTTTTCTTACGAGTGGCAATGCTATTGGGACGAGCCTGAAGATGGGCAATTGATGCGAACCTACTCCATGTCCTATCTCTACCCGCCTGAACTCAGGGAGCACTTGACAGAGCGTTTCCCTGCCCGCTTCTGGGGCGGTTCGGAGTTTGACAACTTCGTCATGGAAACAGTGAGCCGATGCGGTGTCACTGTGGTTCGCAAAGAACTGCGGGATCGTTCTGTCCTCGTCGGTCGGCACATGGACACCGCCGAGTTCAACCCCTACGCTCAACCAATTCGCTCTGCCGTCAACTCCCTTTTTGAACCCAACAAACGCACCGACTTGACAAAATTGCTTTTTGACTACAAACCCCATCACCGCCATCCTGAAATCAACGCTTTCTTTGAAGGGTTTCAAACGGCATGGAACGCCGTCGTCTCCGCTGCCCTTGATGAACTTCATTGCTCCCACTACGCTGAATGGTTGGGCATTGACGGTTCTTTAGGACCTTTGCCAGAACCTGTCCATCGCGCCATCAAGATGGTGCGGGCAAGCATCCGCCACTCCCACTTGTTCCACATGGACGATCCCATAGCCAATTTGATTGAGCCTCAGTTGGCTTACGCTCTGCGATACTTGGAGCAAGCGATGCAGCAAGGGTTGGGTTGCGGGCACAGCCTGCTCGCTTTTTACGAACTCCGCCGAATTTGACCTTGCCCTTTACAGGTGATGACCATGATTGTTTTGCGGGATGTTTGGAAGTCCTTTGATGGAGGCAAGACCTTTGCTGTCAAGGGTGTGAGTTTGGAAGTTTCGAAAGGCGAAACCCTTGTCTTGCTGGGTTCGTCAGGGTCAGGCAAAACGACGACCTTGAAAATGATAAACCGACTGATTGAGCCGACGAAAGGGACGATTGAAATTGACGGGCGCAATGTGATGGACATAGACCCTGTGGAGTTGCGCCGTTCCATCGGCTATGTCTTTCAGGGCATCGGTTTGTTTCCCCACTTGACTGTCGCCGAGAATGTCAGCATTGTGCTGCGCCTTCTGGGACGACCGAAAAGAGAGCAACGAAAGCGGGCGGAAGAGTTGTTGGCGTTGGTGGGGCTTGACCCGAAAGAATTTGCCGACCGCTATCCCGACGAGTTGTCAGGCGGACAACAACAGCGGGTCGGTGTCGCCAGAGCGTTGGCAGCCGATCCAGATTACTTGCTGATGGACGAACCTTTCGGGGCATTGGACGCCGTCACTCGCGACATATTGCAACAGGAGTTGCTGAGGCTCAAAGAGCAGTTGCGCAAAACGATAGTTTTCGTCACCCACGACATTTTTGAAGCCTTCCTGCTGGCAGACCGCATCGCAGTCATGCATCGCGGATGCATTGAACAAGTCGGCACGAAAGAAGAGTTGGTGAAGCAACCAGCAACTGAATTCGTCCGCCAGTTGCTTGAACAACCTGTCAAGCACCTTGCTATGTTCAGCGCCGTGGCTCGCGAAGAGGTCCAACCTCCCTTCTCTTAGCCGAACAGGAGGGGTGAAATTCCTACTGAGCCCAAATTTTCAACAGCGGAAAACAAGAGCGGTGATGCCACAATGGGCGATTGGGTAAACTTCGTCATCCAACGGTTGCCAGAGTTGCAACAAAAGTTAATTGAGCACCTCATCTTGACAGGCATATCAACGGCTTTCGCCATCGCCATTGGGTTACCGATTGGCATGCTCATTTTGCGTTGGGCGTCGTTGCGAACGATTGTTTTGAGTTTCGCCAACGCCGTCCAAACAATCCCCAGTTTGGCGATGTTGGCATTTTTGCTGCCCCTCTTCGGCATCGGGGTCAAACCCGCACTGGTTGCCCTCACCCTTTACGCTCTGTTGCCTATCGTCCGAAACACTTACGCGGGATTGAGCACCCTTCCACCACCTGTTTTGGAGGCAGCGGACGGGCTGGGTTTCACGCGGTGGCAGAGGTTGCTTTATGTGGAAATTCCGTTGGCGATACCTGTCATTTTAGCAGGCATTCGCACTGCTGCTGTTATCGGTGTCGGCATCGCAACCCTTTCAGCCTTC
This sequence comes from bacterium HR17, assembly GCA_002898575.1. Taxonomy (NCBI): domain Bacteria; phylum Candidatus Fervidibacterota; class Fervidibacteria; order Fervidibacterales; family Fervidibacteraceae; genus Fervidibacter; species Candidatus Fervidibacter japonicus. The sequence continues at coordinate 3,888 of BEHT01000067.1, read as the reverse complement.
ATCGGCGCAGGCGGTTTGGGCGATTTCATCAATCGCGGTTTGGCGCTGAACAATACAAGGTTGGTTCTGCTCGGTGCCATACCAGCAGCCTTGTTGGCTCTTTTTGTGGATTTCGCTTTGGGGTTGGCGGAAGATTGGCTGCGGGCAGGAAGGAAGCCGAAAGCGCTGCGGGTGAGAACATCGGTTTTCGTTGGCTTGACAATTGCTGTTTTTATCGGCGGTCTTTGGGCAAACCAAGCACTTCGTCAAGCCGAGGGCAGTGAGGTCGGTGTCGTCCGTATCGGCACGAAAAATTTCACCGAACAGTTGATTTTGGGTGAATTGTTGGCGCAGTTGATTGAAGCACACACGCCTTTGCGAGTGGAGCGCAAGTTCAATTTAGGTGGAACAGTTATTTGCCATCAAGCCCTTGTTCGTGGCGATATTGACCTTTACCCCGAATACACGGGCACAGCCTTGACAGCGATTTTGAAAATGCCGACCCTCGGCGAACCCGACGAAGTGTTGGCTATTGTGCGACGAGAGTATCGGCTCAAGTTCCAATGCGAATGGCTTGAGCCCTTCGGGTTCAACAACACCTACGCCATCGCTGTTCGGAGAAGCGATGCTGAAAAACAAGGTTGGCGGAAAATCAGTGACCTCAAACCTGTGGCGAAAAATTTGCTGGCAGGGTTCACCTCTGAGTTTCGGGAACGACCCGACGGTTATGTCGGTTTGAAAAGGGTTTACGGGTTTGAGTTCGGACGCGTTTTGGACATGGACCCAGCGTTGATGTATCAAGCGTTGGCTCGCGGCAAAGTGGATGTCATCTGTGCTTTTGCTACCGATGGACGCATCCCCGCTTACGATCTCATGCTCCTTGAAGACGACCGAAAATTCTTCCCACCCTACCACGCAGCGCCCGTCATCAGGATGGAAGTTTTGCAAACCTTTCCCGAATTGCGACAAGTGTTGAACTTGCTGGCAGGCGCTATCAGCGACGAAACAATGCAACGCCTCAATTACGAAGTTGACGAAAACAAACGGTCACCCAAAGAAGTGGCTCGTGAGTTTTTGGCGGAAAAGGGTTTTTGATTGCGAGGTGAGGTTCTTTGAGAGAGGTCACATGAACGAAGCAATGGTGCTAAAACAGGGCAACAACCGAAGGAGGGTGATTTTCCAATGTGTGGCATCGCCGTCATTTACGGTGGTGAAGACCCTGATTTAGCCGACTGTATGGTGCGGCTACTAAGCCATCGTGGACCGGATGGCAAAGGCGTCGCCGTCCTCAGCAAAACTGCTTTGGCACACTGCCGCTTATCCATAATTGACCCTGCCGGTGGTCATCAACCTCTCTTTAACGAGGACAAATCCTGCGCAGTTATTGCCAACGGTGAGATTTATAACCACGGGCGGTTGCGTCAATCCCTTGCTGCCCGTCATCAATTCCGCACCCTCAGCGACAGCGAGGTGTTGGTTCACCTCTACGAAGAGCATGGGGTAAACATGGTCAGTCTTCTGGACGGTATGTTTGCGTTTGCTGTGACGGATGGTGAAAGATTGTTAGTTGCCCGTGACCACATCGGTATCAAGCCTCTTTACTGCGGTGTCCGCAAAGAAGGTGGGCGTCGTCTGTTGCTTTTCGCATCGGAGATGAAGGCACTGGCGCCGTTTGTTGACGCCATTTACGAGTTACCACCCGGCAGTTATTACGACACCGAAACAGGTTGGCGTCGTTATTACATGGTTCCTGACCCTCCCCTGAGCAACAAATCCATTGAATCTTGGGTCAGGGAAGTGAGGACCACATTGGAACGGTCTGTCGTCAAGCAACTGATGAGTGATGTCCCGTTGGGCGTCTTTCTGTCAGGTGGGCTGGACAGCGCCATCATCGCTGCTATCGCCAAACGACACATGAGCACCTTGCATACCTTCACCGTCGGCATAGAAGGGTCTCACGATTTAGAGGCGGCACGGTTGGTCGCTCGGCATATTGGATCCGAGCATCACGAGTATATCTTCACGCCGCAAGAAGTGCTGCGGCACCTGACGCAAATCATTTACCACCTTGAGTCATTTGACCAAGATGTGGTGCGGAGCGCTATCCCGACCTATTTTTGTTCCCGACTCGCATCCGATTGGGTGAAAGTAGTGCTGTGTGGCGAAGGTGCAGACGAACTTTTTGCGGGCTATCGTTACTACAAGTCCATCAGCGATCCTGCAAGTTTACATAAGGAACTGCGCCGCTCGCTCATGACCCTTCACAACATCAATTTGCAACGGGTTGACCGCATGACTATGGCGCATGGGTTGGAAGGGCGCGTGCCTTTCTTAGACAAGGAAATGATTGCCCTCGCCTTGAAAATTCCGCCGCGTTTGAAACTTCCACGAACCGACAAGGGACAGTTGGTGGAGAAATGGCTATTGCGCATCGCTTTTGAAGACTTGCTCCCAAAAAACATCGTCTGGAGAACCAAAGAGCAGTTTGATGAAGGCAGCGGCACGGTGCAATTGCTGGCGGACATTGTTCGCGAAAGTGTCAAGGATTGGGATGTTCACCGCTATGCTGCTCAATATGCGCCTTTGCGTTTGCAGTCACCTGAAGAGTGCCTGTATCACCGCATCTTCACGGAAGTGTTTGAGCGCTCGCAACTGATGGTGCCTAGCATCGGACGGTGGTCACAACGGGCATACCCCCAAGCCTACCTCGCTCCGATAGCCTTCCCGCTTTAGATTGGTGCAATGCGGGTTGCACCTACATGTTGAGCCGAGTTAAAATCATCTTGCGCTACCTTGCATCGCTCAAAGGAGTGTGAGCGGCGATGGAGACGCTATGTCACTTGGTGGCGATGCGGCGGTTAACAACCGGGTTAATGGTGTGTTGGTGTGTTGCTCTGCTGGTGTTTGCGGCAAAGACGCGTGCCGTTGACCCCACTGCCGCTCTTATGAACCCTGACCGTCGTCTCCCCGCGCTGCCGCTTGGTAAAACGCGCCTTGTGTCCATTGTGCCGGGCGTTTCGCACCTTCCGCTTTCTTCCCCGAGCCCCCTTTTCAGCCTGACCGTCGCGGCGGCGGACGCCGCGGCGCTGCCCGACGAAGCGCAAATCACGGTTGCCGTGCTTGCCGACGGCAAATTCCTCGCCTGCAAACCGTTGCATCGCGCTGACCCTGATTGGTATGGCATTTTCCGAGTGAGCGGGTATCGCAATGTGGTGTTGGCGTTTGACAGCAGGGTCGCCGCTGTCTTTCGCATCACCGCTTTGCCCCTCAAGGCATCTGCCTCATCGTTTGTCGTTGTAGAAGCCGAACCCAACGACGATTGGCAGCACGCTCAACTCGTTCCGTTGGGTGCGACCGTCATCGGCACCGCTGATGACCGTCCCTACTTCATCGCCCCGAACATGGACGAGACCGCAGCATTGCAAGCCGGCGTGGATTGGTTCAAGGTAGAGCAACCCGATGAAGCGCCCAAACTCGTCTTCTTCAACTTGGACATCCTTGACCGCGATGTGCCCGCCAACATCCTCGTCTACACGCTCAACGAGAAGGGGGAACTGGTGCCTTACACCGAAGGCTACGACCCTGTCTCAGGTCCACACGAAGCCCAAGTCGCCCCGCCCGTGCGGTTGAACGGTGCGGAACTTAACAGCGCAAATAAGTTCACGACTCGCGTGCTGCGCAAAGGCGTTTATTTCATTAAGGTGGAAGCCAATCACCCCGCCTATCGGTTGCGCATGAGCGTTTACGACCCGCCGCCTTACTTGCGAGACGAACACACCGATGGAGAGCACATCGCTGCGGCTGCCCGCAAAGCCATTGCGGTGGCGATGAACTACATCGTCGCGGCAGGTGATTCGTGGTTCGCCAACACGCCCCGCTCGGGCGCGATTGCCCGCCGCGACCGACAGG
>BEHT01000066.1 GCA_002898575.1 bacterium HR17 | reverse complement strand
ATTGCTGTCGCAACCCCTGACCACTTTTTCGTCGGTCCAGACAACGGTTTGTTATGGTGGGCAGCCGATGAAGCCGGTATCGTCGCCGTCGTGGAGTTGTGCGACCCCGCTTACTTTCTACCCACTGTCAGCACCACTTTTCACGGACGGGACATTTTCGCGCCGGTGGCTGCCCACCTCGCAAAAGGTGTCCCCCTTCACGCGTTCGGACCGGCATTGGCGTCAGACGCGTTAGTGCAACTGCCTCCGTTGCGCGCCGATGTCAGTGACCGCCTCGTCGTCGCCCGCGTCGTGCATATTGACCGCTTCGGCAACGCTATCACTAACCTGCGGGAGAGAGATTTCACGATGTGGGTGGAACAACTGGGCTGGCGCTCCTGGCGCGCAACTGTTCGCGAGTCGGTCTTTGAAGCCTTGCACCGATGCTATGCGGAAGTGCCGAAGGGAACGCCTCTTCTGCTGTTCAACAGTTACGGGCTGCTGGAAGTTGCTGTCAATTGCGGCAACGCCGCCCGACAATTGGGTATCCGCAAAGGTGACCTCGTAGAAATCTGGGCGGTGGATGAAGCGTGACCCGGCGGCAGTTTTGTTTGCTGAGCCTGCTCACCGCCGCAAACCGCGGCATTCCCAAAGGTCAACCACCAACGACAGCGATGGCGCCTCCCTTCGCTTTTCGGCACCTTTCGGGTTCTGTTTGCCTCATACCGTCCGACGATATCCCTCTCGCCTCGCAGTTGGTGCTCGTGTTAAGTTGGCAGCATCGCATCAGTCAACTGTGCCCGTCGGCACTTTGCTACCCGTGGTGGACGACAAATGGCTGCGGGCTCACCCTTATCGCGTCCGCTGAAGATACAGCAGTGCTGTGGCAAGCGATAGCGACGATTGCCCACCCGCCCGATGAGGCAGAGGTGGTGGCTGTGCAATTTGCCCGTCACGCCGCAGCAGGCGAACTGCACCGCTGGCGCCACAACCCGTTCATCTGGCTGCTATGGCATGCCCGCTTAATGGCAATGAGACAACCTTTCGCTGAGTTGGACGAAGACAAGCCGCTGCAGGTCAGCGCGGACCGCATTGCGTCTTTATCCCGCGATATTGCCGATCGTTGTCTGCTGGTGTTTTTTTCGCCACAAGGACCTCCGCGTGAGGTGATGAGTCTGCGGCGCCGTTTCCTACGGTCGCTTTCTGTGGGCAAGTCCATCACCGTTGCGCGTCCTACACCGTCGTTAACCGCTGCCCTCTATTGGACGGTGACCGACAACGACCCTGTAGCAGGCAGCGTGATGAACGAACTTTTCGGCGGCGGAACGGGAGCGCTGTGGTTTCAACGGTTGCGAGGCAGCCGACCGTTAGCCTACCACGCCCTCGCCCATTGGCAATTGACCCCGACAGGCGGCGAACTCGCACTTTTTGCCCAATGTTTGCCGGAGCACCTGCCGATCATACGCGCCGCTGCCCGCCAATTGCTGGAGACGGTGCGACGGGGGCAATTCAGCGCCGCCGATTTCGCGCGGGCGAAACGCCTCGCTTTATTGCGCCACTACCAAACACTGGCAGACCCGCAACAAACTTTACACGCCATTGCCCTTTGGCGCGCGGCGGGGCACACAGTTACCGAGTGGCAACGGTTACCTGAGCGGGTGCAAGGTCTATCGTTGGAGGCTTTTCAAAGTTTTTGCGCCCGTTTGCCAATAACGGTCACCGAAGTCGTCGCGCCGTAACGGTCACGAGAACCGCGTTCAAGGACGCCACCGCTCCAACACCGTCAATAACTGCCGGTGGCGTGTCGCATAAACTTGCGGGTCGTCCACGAACTTGTTCGTCGCGCGGATGATGTCATCAACGCGCAACAACCGCACCGCTTGAGCTAGCCATGCGGCTGACGCCGTAGTTTTGCGGTTGTCGGCTTGAACACGCTGCCACCGCTCTCGCAACAAGTGCAACAAGTCGTAATCTTCAATGCCGTCCCGAAAAAGTTCCGCCCGCACCGAAGGGATTGGGTCACCTTTGGCGGGGTCAGGGTAAAACAAAAACCCGTCGCCATTTCCGCCAGGGTAAGCAATGGGGTCGGCGAAAAGGTTGAAAGGATTGCCCTTGTCGTCCGTCCAATAGTTGACGCACCAGTAGAGGAAACCTTCACAGCCGTAACGCCAAAGCCACCAGCCAATAGCCCGGTGCGCGACGCCCGTCCAGTCAATGCGCCAGATGTCAGGATAAGTTTTTCCGGCGGTGCTGATGCACACATACATCCACACTTGGTCGCCCGATCGCCTGCGTTCGCGCAAGAACGGTTCGTCAAAGCAGTCAATGTGTGGGACCCAGATGTTGATGAAGTTTGCCAATGCCCGGTAAGCCGCACCGTCTAGCGTCGGCGCATGAGCGCGGAACGCCCCCGTCGCCCCGTAGCCAGCCGTCAGCAAGATGTTCAGGTTCGGGGCATGTTGATGCACGAAACGGCACAAGGCTTCAATATCGGCGAAAGCAGCCGTTGACGGTTCGTCAAACACATAAAAGTAGAACCGCTCGCTCCATCCCTTTTGTTGCAGGTGCGCTCCGAGCAATCGCAGTTTGGCTGCCACTTCGTCTCGCCGGTCTTCAGGGGGCAAATGGGTGCCCCAGCGCAAGATGTCCCCGACGGCAAAGGCGGTTGCCCCCTTGCGCATCCACTCGTCCACTGTGCGGTCAAACTCGTCCCATTCTGCCGCCCATGTGCCATCTGCACGCTTGAAAAACACTTTGTCCCAAGGCAGTGGCGGAGGCGGTGTGAAGCGGTAGCGCAAGCAAAGTTCGTAAAATCGCCGACGCCGCTCGGGCGTCCACGCATCGCCGTAAACTTGTCGGGCTTTGTCGTCCCAAATCAGCACGCAGGTTTTTAGGAAACTTTGCGCAGGAAGCGTCACATCGTAAACACGCAATCGCACGGGCACCGTCATCGCGGCAGCGTTTTGCGGTTCAATTGTGAGTGCGCCTTTGTAATCGCCCGCAGGCACATCAGCAGGCGTCCAAACGGTCAACCACACAGCGCGCCCCTCACCTTGCGGGACATCAAACTCGGTCAAGGGCAACAGCGGGTCAGGGTAGCGCCCTGCGACCCCAAACCCGCCCGGCGTCGGTTTCTGAACGGGCACATAGCCGACCAACCGCACCGCAGGCACAACGGAAGCACTCTTCGGTCCGCGCAAGGCAGTGACACGCACCGTCACGCGCTTCAGTGATCGTGCCAACGCAGTGACGACAAGTTGAACGCTTTCCCCCTCGCCTTTTGCCGCAAAAATTTCAATGGCGTTACGCGCACCAAGCGGTTCACCCTGCGGAATTTGTTCTGGGCGCAACTTGACCATCGGCGACACAGCAAAGACGGCGTAAGGGCGCCTCAAGCGTTCGGCTGTTTGTGCTTGGGCGAACATCGTTGCCAGTTTAGGCAAACCGCTCTGCATCGCTTTGACCCGACGCCACATCGCAAGCCCATCGTCAGCAGCCAGTTGTCGCAGCCAGTCAGCGATAAGTGCGGCTGTCTGTTTGCCCATGGAAGTGCGCGGTTGGCTGGGCAGTCGCTGCTGCCATTGCCGCAAGGTCTCCTGCAACCGCTGAACTTCCTGCCGCACGAAGTCGGCGGAAAATCGCCGCACCGATGGCGACGCAGCGATGCCCGCAAAGGTGAAAGCGCCAAAGTTTTGGGGCTCGTGAAAACTGTGCCGACAAGGGCGCCACGTGGACAATTCAGGCGGCGATGTCGCGTACCTCTGGCGGGCAAAATTCACTTTCCAAGTATCACTTACGACAGGCACGCGGTTGAGAGACCGCAAGGGAATACCGACCTCGGCGACCCAACGCTGCTTTTCCACGCGCGTCCCGATTTGCGCGTGGCTTTGCCATCCCACATCATCGTTGCCGCTTTGCCAGAACTCGTCCCGCACAAAGCCTACACTGTTGACAGCGATGTGATAGTAGCGGTCAGGCGCGTCGGGGTCGGGGGCGAGAAAAATTTCCACGCAATCGTCTGTCCACACTTCGCCATCGTGGCGGCGCACAACGCGGCGCATTAGAGCCGGCTGGGGTTCGTCGCAGAGGAACAGCACGAACAAACGGTCTTCCCCCCAACAAACCCGCACTTCGGTGCCAACTGCCACATGCCCATCGCCCAACCTGCGAGTTAGCGAGAGCACCGCAGCCTGTGACCACACTTCGTCATCGGGATGTCCGTCCACGACGGGTGATGGGGACACTTGCGGCGCCGCCAATTTCTGCACTGCCCCCCATCCCAACCCCATCAACGCCGCGAGGGTCAATCCGACCATCGCATGGCACATCGCTGTCTCAACCCCCTCCTATTCCTAAGTGACACCCCGCTGTGCCTTTAAACTGACGGCGGATTAGCCCGGCAGCGGTTCTCAAATTTTGTCGCCATCTTGACGCAATCTCTCCGCAGCGACCGTAAGCATCCGATGGTGCGGTGAACTTTACCCAGAGGAGTAGGATAGTTTGTCTATGGCTTTGCGGATCGTTTTCGGCGACGCTCAAAACATGGCGGAAGTGCTTGACGGAACAGTGCATCTGGTCGTCACCAGCCCACCCTACTTCAATGCACCTTTTTGACTTTGTTTCCTTCCTACGACGCCTATTGTGCGACGATGCATGCAGTGGCGCGGGAGATTTGGCGGACGAACGCTACCCTATCGTCTCCGATGGGAAGCGGGACGACAATGAGGGTAGCGCGCTCGCTTGGACGACCTTGTATCGGTTATGAACTGGACTTGGGACTTTTGCCCATCGTCCGTCAATTTGTGCCGGCGTTAGACGACTGCACGGTGAAACGCTTTGCCGTCTGGCAAAAGTGCGACGGTGAACATCGGTGCGCGCGACAGTGGTTTTAGGTTCGCGAGCGCCTCATGAGCGCATTGGCATGCGTTCCTGCCAAAAGAACGCTGCAAGGCTCTCCAAAAGCAAAATGGACGAGGCGTTGCTATCGGCAAACTGCGCCCGGGCGTTAGCAACTAGCTTCACAAGTTATCTTGTTTGCCGAGGGCTTCGCCTTGCTTGACCCTCGCACCGTTGAGCCACAGCAAGATGGCTTGGTAGGCAGGATGCTCCTTGCTTTCCCAGCGCTTGCCGCCGCAGTGGGGGACTTCCGTCGTCGGTTTTTTGAGCACGAGGCTGTTTTCAGGGTTGTCCAAGTCAATGACCCGCAGCATGGAACGGAAGTTGTGGTGCGAGACCTCCTCGGGGAAGTTGCCACTGACATCGGGTGGGCGCAGGTTGAAGACCGACTGGTTGGCGTGGCAACTGAAACACGACCGTCCATCCCCACCGACGACCGCCAGCAACGGTTGCACCCGCACGCGGAAATACTCAAAGTCCAGTGCCTTTTCAGGGTCGCGCTTGGAGGACGTAGCCCCGTCCAAAATCTGCTGAACCAATTGCTTCATCCCGTCATCGGCGGTGCTGGCGACTTGTTGCAAGACCAAGCGCAACGCAGGGTTACTGGCATGCACTTTGCTTTGCCGCAGCAAGGTCAACGCTTGCGTCCGCAAATCGCCGTCTGCGAGCGTCAGCGCCTTTTCCAGCAAGGGCACCAACCGCACATCATCGCGCACGCTGGGGTCGGTGCGCGCCAATGCCAGCAAATCGGCGATGTCCTCTTTGCGCTCGCTTTGCACCAATCGGTCAAGGGCGGTAGAAACGGCTTCTGTGTGCCCGATGGCGTTGACGCTGATCGCCAACTTGACAGCGGCGCGGCGGGCAGCGTTCGGACCGGGCGATTGCAAGGCGGCGACGACTATCGCGTGGAACTCGGGATCGGCGTGCAACTGCGGGAGGAAGCGGGCGACTTCAAAGGCGGCGGCTCGCACCTGCGGGTCGGCGCTTTGCGCCAACGCTTTCACCGTTTGCGCGATATCGGCACGCTCCTTCAAGCGGTCACCGAACTCCGCAAGAATGCGCAAGGCGTTCGCTTGCACCTCGTTGCGCACGCCCTCTGGCAACCCGTTAGCCCTGCCGTCCAACAAGTGCATCAGCGACGGCAGCGTTTCGTCGTTGAAGTTAGGTGAAGTTGGGTAGCGGCGCGGGTCAATGCCGTATTGGACATGGTTGCCGCCGAAGGGAAAGAGTTTGTGGGCTTGCAATGCCAGCAGCCGCACATCACTGTCAGCGTCCGCGATCAAGCGCACGATGGCGTTGGCGAGGCGCGGGCGTCCGTCCGCCGACCGCAAGTAACTGGACAGCACTAACGCCCGCTGCCGCACGAACGGATCGGGGTCATCCAGCAGCTTCACGATGACAGGCTCAAGGATGTCAGCGGCAGCGCCGCGAAAGTCAATGGCGTCCAAATCGTTGCCGATGCGATAGAAGTTGCGCTCAATTTGGTCGTGGACATTCCATGCCCGCACGATCGGAAACTCCGTCAGCGCCATCAAAACTTGGCGCTTTTGAAAGGTTGTCCCGCCCTCCAGCACGCGGGCAATCTTTTGCGCCTGCAGCGCCATCAGCCGCTCAAAGTAAGCTAGCGCCGCCTTGCGGTCCTCCTCGCGGGGCAACTCAGGCACCCAGAAGGCGTAGACATACTGCACATCTTCGTCGCAGATGTTGTAGAGCGTTTCTCGCAGCGCCCACAGCACGCGCGGGTCAGCGCGTTCATCCGCCAGCCCGTTGAGCACGACATCCAAAATCCGCGCCCGCACGGCAAAGTTGTCGTTCCACACCCACCATTGCGACAACGCCTGCACCGCTTGCAGTCGGGCAATAGCGTCAGGGTCGCGTTGTGCCATCGCTAACATTTGCTCGGTGAATTCGGGCAGTTTCGCCAGCCAGCGGAAATGCTGGTGGACGACCCGCAACGCCGCGCGCCGCACTTTGACATCGGGTGATCGTAGCGCTGCGACGACACCGGCGATGGCTTTGCGGGCAGCGTCCGTGTTGGGGCGGCGCGTGATGAGTTCACGCAACGCTTGCGCTGCCGCTCGGCGCACCATCAGCGTGTCGTCGGAAAGCGCCTTCAAAAAGATGTCTACGCTGCCTTCGTCGGCGAGGCGGCACAAGGCGTTGACGGCTTCCCACCGCACCAACGGCTCTTTTGTTTGCGCCAGTTGCCGCAACTGCTTGAGCACCGTCGGCATCGGCTTATCCCAAACGGCGATCATATCGGCAAGGACGGTATCCACGCTTTCTGAGCGAATGCGAGTCGGTTGCTTGCCGTCCGTCCAGCCTTTGGCAGGCGGCTCGTTAGGGAACAACTCCGCAAGCGCCATCAGCGTAAGTTGAGTCTCCTTGAACGGCGTATTGAAGGCTTCGTAGGGTTGCCCATCGGTGTTCCAAGCGCCGAAAGGTTTTTGGTGGGTCAACAGGTAAACGACACCTTTGCGGACGACGGGGTCGTCTACCGTCAAGCCCGCCTTTGCCAACGCGAACAACGCGGTCGCCGTCGCAAACTCGGCGGGTTTGTCGTTGAAGCGATAGGACCAACTGCCGTCAGGTTTTTGCTCGCGCTTGATACGCTCCACATTGGCTTTGATGCGATCGGCATATTTGTCTCGCCCGACTTCGCACAGGAAAATTGTCTGCCAGCAAAGGTCGTCCAGCGTTTGGACGCTGTTTTCGTCCGCTGTCGTCGCCAGTTTCTCTACACGGGCAGCGGTCGCTTCATCGCCGACCTTTTTGAACAACTGCCACGCCAACCATGCTGTCTCGTAACTGGACAGCGTAGGCGGGTTTTGCTCGTTATTGCCCGTGCCATTGGGCGGCAAAGCGTCGCGTTGGTAGAACGCCCGCACATAAACGGCTTGCCGCGTGAAGTAGTCAGGGCGCTGCTCACCTGTCATGCGCTCGTACTCCCGTAGGATGAGAGCCATTTGGCTAAGGACATGGGCGTCCGCTCCGATGAACCGCACCCACACGGCATCGGGCAAATAGAAGGGGCGGGGGGCGTTGTAAAGGCGCTCTGCCAAAAACCGCAGGGCTTCCCGCTCGCGAACGGGATAGCCGTTGCGGTTTGCCCACATCGTGCCTTTCGTGCTGAACTGGGACGGATGGCATGCGGTGCACACGACCGTCTCATTGTGCACCTGTC
>BEHT01000065.1 GCA_002898575.1 bacterium HR17 | reverse complement strand
GGCTCAGGAGAGCCGCCCTCCGAGCAATTCCATTATCCAACTTTTACCTCGCAACTCTGACAGAACTCTGGCAAACTTTTTAACCGCCTTCGCTTTCGCGATACAAGGGTTCATTTTCACTTCCACATGTCTGGGAAGCCTTCCAAAGATTCGTTCAAGAGGCGCCAACCTTTCATTTGCAATAACTCTTCCAATTTGCTACCTTCATCAACGCCCCCCAGAATCACCTCGCCGAAGATAGGCTCACGCCAGAAGTTGCCCGTCTCCCAAGACCTCTTGTGAAGCCTGAAAATCTCGCCCGTTTGCGGGTCTTTCACATAAGTTTGGTCGCTGAGCAAGTTAGACCATGCTGTTGCCATCCTGGTGTTGAACTCTCGGTGCTCTCTCAGCATTTCTTGAACCATTCGGTTGAGAGCTTTCTGGTCTCTGATGAACCTTGCCAGCGCTGAAAGGGCGGCTTGTGGGCTGACATACTCACTGGCTGCTATGCCAGAAACGATTCCCGTTACCTTCTCATGTTCCCTCTCACGAAACTGAATGCTTCTCACCATCATTCTCAACTCGCAACTTTGCGAAGCCGCAATGGGATGAGGGCTTTGAGAAACAAGCAAATTCCCGTTAATCGTTCCCACTTGCACTAACTCGCCATTCCGCATCAAGTAGGCAAGTTTGAAAACTGTGTATTTTGCGATAGCGCCCATCGCCGCAAGACCCTGTTCTGCCTCCCGTTTCATCCTCTCATTGTTCATCCTTTCAATTTCGCTCTGTGGAAGAGGCATCGTTTCAACGACTTGCCAATCTTTCCCCGTCGCCGCTTTCCAAATGGCGGATAGCAACTTGACAGAATCTTCTGGCTCATTGAGAAAGATGGGTTGAGGCTGTTGAGAGGCTTGTCCGTTGATGTTCAAAATCGCACCGCCGCTGCTCGTGGAGCCGGACTGCACAGCGTGAGAAGACAAACTGACGCTATCTTGGCGAATCACTGTTTCGCCTTTTCGGATGACAAAAATGGGTTGACGCATTGCGCCGATGATAGCGACAGTGCCTTGAAATTCAAAATCTTTGGGGACATGCATCCTGACCGCTTCCATGCCCACTTCAGGGTCTACGATAACTTCCTCCCGCCATCTGACCATCTCCTCAGGTGGCAGGAACTTGAGGGTCTTGACAATCTCAACCATCTGCTTTCGGGTCTCCTCACTTGTCCCTCTCGGGAAAAGGAAAGAGACGACAAGCGCCACAGCCTTGCCGGGCAAAATGACAGTTACCTCCTTGAAATCGTTGGGCAAGGGGATGCCCGTTAAACCCGCATTGACCGCTGCCATTGGGGAGAGAGGATGTGGGAAACCTAAACCTTCTCCGACGATGACTATCCCTTGTTCGGTTTGTCGGAAAGCGAAACGGGCATTTCCGATGTCCATCGTTTGCCTTTCAGAGAACCATCTTTGTGCGACCTGTTTGAGGTCTCCGTTGTAGCGGACCCCACGAACTTGAATGTAGCAATCCTGCGTGTTCTTGATAACGATTGAGTTGCCGATGACTTTGACGCTCCAACCTTGCGTGAGTTGAACCGAAAAGCCGTGCAAGCGATCAACGAAAGGGTGGTCTTGCCCGAAAAGGTCGGGCAACCGCAGCGATTGGGTGCCGGCAAAACACGCTACCATGACCAGCGCAGCGCACACTGCAACGACACTTGAGCCTCGCACCGCATCTGCTACTCGCCGCTGGTCAACCATGCTCATTGCACTCCTTTGAGGTGATCTACAAGTGGCACGACATTGACCCCGCAAAGGGCGGAGCGGTCCCGCCCTTTACGGGAAGCCACCTCTAGGGATCACCTCTGCCCGTAAGTATCGCTCGGGAGTCTGACAGAACTCTGACAGCACTTTGGTAGCGCATCGCCCCCCTTATGGCAGGGGTGCATCTGTCATTGACAAGTGCGATAGGGCGCGCTAAGCCATTTTCAAGTCAGGCTGGGTGTCGGTCGTGGACACTGTGCGTTGGGGAGATGGCTAAGATGGCGTGGTGCTATATTGAGCTTTTCGGAGGTCTGCGTGTTCGGGTCAACGGTAGGCTTATCACTCGCTTCCGCACCCGCAAGACGGCGGCGCTGCTGGCTTACCTTGCTTATTACCATGACCGCCTTCACCCTCGGGAGGCGCTGGTGGATCTGTTTTGGGGCGACAGCGAGCTAGAACTGGGACGCAACAGCCTCAGCAAAGCCTTGTCGTCGCTGCGCCAGCAGATGATGCCCCCTGCGGGTGTGCAAGGCGGTGTGCTTTACGCCGACCGCTTCTATGTCGGTTTGCGGGCGGAGTATGTCACGACAGATGTGGCGGAGTTTGAGACCCGCTTGAGAGCGGCGCGTCGTGCCCGTTCAGACGCCGAGCGTATCACCCACCTTGCCAATGCCGTGCAACTTTATCGCGGCGAATTGTTGCCTGAGTTTGATGACGAGTGGGTTGAGCCTGAACGGGCGCGGCGGGCAGAACAGTTTGCCAACGCTGTTCAAGCGCTGGTGAACCTGTACGAGGGCATGGGTGATTTGGAGCAAGCGCTTTACTACGCGCGGTTGGCGGTCACCGTTGACCCTTTGTCTGAACTCGCTTGCGAACGGTTAATGCGGTTGCTTTTAACTTTGCAACAGCCGGCGGAAGCGCTACGGGAGTTTCAAGAGTTTCGCCGTCGTTTGACCGGTCGCTTAGGGCAGGATGCGGTGTGTTTTTCGACCCACCTGACGGCGCTGGCGCGGGAAGCGGAGCGACGCCTTGCGCGGTTTTCCACACCGTCTCCCCATTCGCCGGAGGCGGCAACGATTCTTGCCCTCTCTGAATTTTCACCGCTGCCTTTGGGCACCGTCACTCTTTTAGGGGTGTCGTGGCGCCACCGGGCTAACGGTCAAGACCTTGCCGGTCGGTTGCAGGATCTCGTGCGGCACCACAACGGGCAACTCCTTAAAGCGGACAACGGCAAGTTGTTTGCCCTTTTCCGTTGCGCCCGCTGGGCAGCAAAGTGTGCCATCGCTTGCCGCACCTTGTTGCCTGAAAACGCAGCGCAGGGCGTGTTGGACATAGTGGACCTCACAGATAGCGCCCAGTTACCCGAAGTTTTGCGGCATATGGAGCAGTTGCTGGCGGCAGTTGAGGGAGGGCGCTGGCTCTGTTCGGAAGCGACGGCGACGGTGCTGCAGTGTGGCGGGTGGCTCTTTACGGCATCGTCTGACGACCCCGCTCTTTCTACCTTGGCAAAGCCCGCTCTATTGGTGCCCTTGGAGGATGCCGTTGCGGTCGGCGAAACGATGGCGACGAACTTGCCACCATCGGTGAACTGCTTCTTTGGACGCGCCGACGAGTTGTCTCAATTGCGACGGGCGCTCTTGCAAGAGGGGGCGGCGTTGGTGACCTTGGTCGGGCTGGGTGGGTGTGGTAAAACGCGCTTGGCGGTGGAACTCGGTCGGCAAGTGCTGGACGCTTATCAGGGTCGTGTTTGGTTTGTGCCGCTGCAGAATGTCGCCGATTCAGAAGGATTGGGCGGAGCGCTGGCACGGGCTCTGGGGCTAACGCCGTCTGCCAGAGGTCCTTCGCCGGCGGAGCGCGCCCTTCAGATGCTGGCAGGGCAGCGATGCCTGCTTATTTGGGACGCTTTTGAGCAGGTGGCGCCCGACGGCACGAAGGTTTTGCAAGCATTCATGGAGCGGTTGCCGATGGCGCAGCACCTCGTGACTTCGCGCTGCCCCTTGGGGTTGCCGCAAGAGCGGGTGTTCCCGTTACTGCCTCTGCCCGTTCCCTTGTTGCCGACGGATGCAGGGCTGGCAGCGTCACCTGACCTTGAGGCACTAAGGGCATGTCCCAGTGTGCAAATGTTCGTAGACCGTGCCCAAGCGGTGCGCCCCGATTTCCAACTGACCGATCGGACCGCCCCTAAGGTTGCCGCCATCTGTGCCCGCTTGGAGGGCTTCCCGCTGGCGATAGAGATCGCTGCCGGTTGGCTGGCGTCCCTGTCGCTAACCCAAATTGAGGACAACTTAAAGCGGCGGCTGGACTTTTTGCAATCGTGCCGGCGCGATATTCCCGCGCGGCACCGCAGCCTACGAACGGTGCTGATGATGACTTGGGAATTGTTGCCTCCTACGCTGCATCGCTGCCTTGAAGGCATGAGCGTTTTTCGGGGCGGAGCCACCGCCCAAGCGGTGAGCGCCGTTACGGAGATGGGGACGGTAGACGCCGCTGACGCCTTGACACAACTGCAACAATGGGGCTTGGTTTACTGTGTAGAGAACGCCGAAAGTCACCGACGCTTTTTCCTACTGGACACGGTGCGCGAATTTGTTGCGGAACAACTGAGCCCTGACGCACTGATGGCTTTGCGCCACCGCCATGCAGCGTTTTTCACTGCGCTTGCGGAGCGGTTGGGTAACGGCGTAGGATGCACTGCTGCCGATTGGGCACAATGGCTGCGTGACATGGAAACGGAGCGCGACAATCTGCGGGGAGCGCTGGAGTGGGCGGTAGAGCACGAGCCACCAACGGCGCTGCGGCTGATGCGGGCGCTTGCGCCCTTCTGGGCTATTCAAGGGACACGGCAGGAAGCGTATGCGTGGGCGCAACGGTTGCACCGACGGGTCGCCGACGCCGACCCCGCTATGTGGGCAGAAAGTTGTTTGCTGGCAGCAAATTGGGCGCTGAGCGCTGGCGAGGGCAAAACGGCGGAGGCGTTGGGCAAAACGGCGTTGACGCTTTTTGAGCGCGTCCACAATACTGTGGGGCAAGCGGAAGCCCATTTGCTGCTGACACACATCGCTCAATGGCTTGGAGACACCGCTGCGGCAGTGCACCACGCACAGCGTAGCTTAGCTCTTTGGCGAGCGTGCCACAACCCATCGGGCGAAGCCGAAGCAGAAAATGCCTTAGCATATTTGGCGTTCCGACAAGGCGACCTTGAAGGTAGCCGCCATCGCTACACTCGCGTTTTGCACCTTTGCGAGAAGATGGGTGACGCCTTGCGCGTTGCAAAGGCAAAGGTGAACCTGGCAGCAATTGCGTGGCGACAAGGTGATTACGCTACTGCCCGTGCCCTTTACGAAGAGGTGGCAGCGTTCTGGCGTGTCGTTAACCCGACGAAACTGGCGGGGCTGTTGACAGACTTCGGGTTAATCGCCCTGCAAACAGGCGACTACGAACAGGCTCGCCGCCACTACGAAGCAGCACTCACCGTGCGCCGAGCCTGGGGCGACCGAGCAGGCGTTGGCGCTGCGCTGAACGGGCTCGCCAGCGTCGCATGGCGTAAAGGACAATTGGACGAAGCCGAACGCCTTTTTGCCGAGTCCTTAGCGATTTTTGAGGCGATAGGCAACCGGTGGGGCAAAGCGCTGAACTTAATGGACTTGGGCAATGTGGCGCTGCTGAAGGGTGACCTTGACCGCGCTGAAACGCTGTTGTCCCAGAGCCTGCAGATGTGGCAGGAGTTGGACGACCGATGGGGTATCGCCACTGCGTTGCGGCTCTTGAGCGTGGTGGCGGTCCGACAAGGGCGCGTCCGCAGGGCGGTGACGCAACTGAAAGAGAGCCTGAAGTTGGCAGATGCGATGGGCGACAAAGTCGGCATCATAGAAGGCGCCGAAACCTTAGCCGAAATCGCCGCCCAGATGAATAACTGCCATCTCGCCGCCCAATTGCTGGCAGTCAGCGTAGCGCTGCGCCGGCAACTGAAAGCACCCTTGCCGCAGGTCAAAAACAAGCATTACACTATGTTGATAGACAGATTGCGCAGTGCCTTGGGCGTGGCAGCACTTGGCGCGATCTGGCAGAATAAGTGCAACGGATTGCCCAGCGTCCGCAGGTTGGTTTCCGACGCCCTCGCCTTTTGCGAGCCTACCTGCCTTCGCTCTCCTAACGGTGCCCATGCGTTAGCCCGCACGGTGGCTTCGCTGCAAAACCCGAGCGAATGTTCAGCGGCTCTCAGCACGGCTGTCCGGACGACATCTTCCACATCCTCCCGCCGCAGTTCCTGCCACGACGAAGGAGCAAGAGGCTCCTTGCACAGCCTTGACATGGAGAGCGAAGCGAATGATGCGTTATAATGGGCTTCAGTCGGAGGGCGGCTCTCCTGAGCCGTCGAAAAAAACGGCACGAAAACATAACAGCGCGTCAGGAGACGCGCCCTCCGAGGCATGAAAATTCAACAAAGGGCAAAGCGCAATAAAATGAAGGCACCACCACACTGCCTTCCGAGTGTGGTGGTGAAGGCAGAAGGAGGGAGGAAAGATGAAGACGGCGCGACGGCGTCGCCGGATAGGACAGCGAGGGCTCACGCTCCTTTGTCGGATGTCTCCGCTAAAATTGCCTCGTAGCGGCTTCACCCTGATTGAATTACTCGTGGTGATTGCGATAATCGCCATTCTGGCGGCAATTCTGTTTCCGGTGTTCAGCCAAGCCCGTGCCAAAGCCCGCCAAGCCGTTTGCCTCTCCAACATGCGTCAGTGCGGTTTAGCCATCAACATGTATCAGCAAGACTACGATGAGACCGTCATTCCGTGCTACTTGTATGTCGTGCACTGGACACAGGGAACAGCCATCCTTTACTGGTGGATGGACCTTGCGCAACCTTACATGAAAAACGACCAACTTTACTTGTGC
The DNA here is from genome assembly GCA_002898575.1 of bacterium HR17. Taxonomy (NCBI): domain Bacteria; phylum Candidatus Fervidibacterota; class Fervidibacteria; order Fervidibacterales; family Fervidibacteraceae; genus Fervidibacter; species Candidatus Fervidibacter japonicus. The sequence continues at coordinate 1,571 of BEHT01000065.1, read as the reverse complement.
CCCGAGCGGCAACCTGCCAGATACACCTTTGGGCGCTCGCTTTTTCCTCCCGGCGAAGGGGCAAACAAGCAGGTACTTTTATGGAACTTGGGTGGTAACAACTGGCACGCTAACTTTCGGGGTGACCAAGCGAACCTGCAGTTTGACATGATCGGACCGTTGGCGCCGACCCGCACCTGGTTGCCCATTACAGTCAAGATGGCAAGCATTCAGGAACCCGCTCGTGTCGTCGCTGTCATGGATGCAGGCAGCATTGAAATGTGGAGCGCCAGTTGTCACCACGATTGGCTCCCTGACAGTAGCCCGCTTCGCGAACCTGTATATGGAACGCGCAATGACCCTACCTGGGGCTTATTGCGGGGTTGGGTAAATTTGCGGCACATGGAAGGTTTTAATGCGGTCTTTGTGGACGGACACGCCAAGTGGCTCAAACGCACCAACAGCGAGGCGGATTGGGCGAACAATCCAAGAGCACGGCTTGTGGGTCGGTCTGGATGCCTAGACCAAGTGCAGTTTTGACCGAACAGAACAGAGGGGGAACGATGCAACGCTCGGTTTCTCCAGCGAGGGGCGTGTCTCCTGACCTTATGTTTTTCATGCTATTTGCGACGGATCTCCAGATCCGCTCTCGGTCAAACCTCCTTATTTCAACACAGCACACAAGGCGGTCTCAAGGATCCATCGGTGTGGATAGATCGGTATCGCTATGGGAAGGAACGCCCAGTGGGAAACCACTTAGTCAAAAGCGATAAAATGCCACTGGCAACACCGAAGACCGCACACTGAAACTGGACGGTGGGGCTGTTGACAGTCTCAGTGGCCATCATCCTCGTTGCCCTTAATGCCCTCTGGGATGCTTATGGGTTGATGACGGGGCAGATGAGACCGTCAACGGTCTCGCTGTTCGTCAATGTCGTCGCTACGCTTCTTCTCGTCGCTACCGTTAACGAACTGATGCGTGTGCTGTTTCGTCGGTCTCTTTCCCCTTCGTCCCTTTTGCGGCTTTATGTCGGTCTTTCTGTCGCTTCCGCCGTCTTCGGGTTGGATCTGTTGCAACCGCTTCTATCTGTCATCGCTCACCCTGTTTGGTTTGCGGGGCAAGGCAACGATTGGGATGTCACCATCTTGCCTCACCTGCCACACTTGCTCGTCGTTTGGGACAAAGATGCCCTGCGAGGCTTTTACACGGGGTTGACAACTTTTGAGCGTTGGGAGGTCGTTCAAGGCTGGTTGCCTGCGCTACTTTGGTGGGGTGTGTTCTTGTTCTTGTTGGGCATGGGGATGCTTTGCCTTTGCCGGTTGCTTTTGCGGGATTGGACGGAAAAGGCTCGGCTCAGTTACCCCATCGCTCAAATTCCGCTTGAACTTTTGACCCCCAAATTGCCTTTGCTGCAGCAAAAAGTTTTCTGGGCAGGGTTCGGTTTGGCGTCATTCATGAACTTACTCAACGGGTTGCACTTTCTCTACCCGAATATCCCCAGCATGGGAGGGTGGTTGTTTGACTTAAGCCCGTTTTTCCCGAACCGACCCCTCAACGCCATTGGTTGGACGCCCATAACTTTGTTGCCTTT
>BEHT01000064.1 GCA_002898575.1 bacterium HR17 | reverse complement strand
GGCGATGAAACGGCTACATGAATGGGCGGTGCAGGGAGCATAATGGTTTGCAGTGTTTTGAGCGTTGTAGCATCCAAGACGAATAACTGGCGCCGACGGCGACTGACAGCAAATAGTTTGTCGTTGTGCAAATCCAGTGACCAAACCTGAGGCACTTTCGCTTGGGCAACGATGCGATTGGTTGCAGCATCAACTGCCACAATGCGACCGTTCCAAGCATCGGCAACGCAAAGGCATTGCGTTTTCTCGTCAGCGACGATGTCGGTCAAGTAACCGCCAATTTGAACGCTGCCGATGAGTTCACCTGTTTTGGCGTCCACGATGCCAATTTGCCCACTGGCAGGTGCAGTGAAGTAAATGCGGTTGCCCAATGCGGCGACTGCATCCGGACCGAACAAGGTGGGAAGCAGGTAGGGAAAGAAGCGAGGTGGCGTTTTAACGCTGTTGCGCCAAAACTTTGGTATGACACGCACCTGCATTGGCTTGGGGGCATTGACCGTGAACTGCAATGTAGCAGTTGTTTGAGCCTCCACGAAAGTGCCGCCGCTGGCGTTGGGATGAGAGCGGATGAGGATACCTTTGCCCCGTTCGGCGCGTTCCGCTTCCAGCACTGACGGCACGGTCGCAACGGCGCAGTGGGAACTCAGCAGCCAAGCCAGCATCCAACCCGCTGCCTTCAATCGCATCGCTGCCTACGCCTCCTCTCGTTGACCCGAAGGCATGCTCATTAAGGTGCTGTCGGGTGCAGGGCACCGTGGAGCACTCGCGCTAACACGGACAATCGGGGTGGCTTTTGTATCCATCCAGCGATGTTGGGTGCGTTCAACACACTGTGAATTTCACCGAGCGGGTAGCCGGTTATAAACACGACTTTGACATTAGGGTTGCAAGATCGCAACTCGTTCAGCAGCTTGTCTCCGCTCATTTCAGGCATGACAAAGTCGCTGAGCACGAGGGCGATGTCATGAACCCGTTGCTTGTAAATTGGGAGGGCTTCTCGCCCGTTCGCCGCTGTCACGACACGGTAGTTGAGGCGTTCTAACATGCGGGTTAAGACTGTGCGGACGCCATCGTCATCTTCAACCAGAAGCACCAGTTCACCGCGACCCAACAGGGGCGCTGCCGTCTCTTCTTCGGACGGGCTTTTCTCAGGTGCAGCGGTGCAGGGCAGGTAAATCGTGAAGGTCGTCCCCTCGTTGACGGCGGAGCGGACATCAATGGCGCCGCCGTGTTGCGAGACGATGCCGTAAACTTGCGCCAAGCCTAACCCAGAGCCTTTGCCGGGTTCTTTGGTCGTGAAAAAGGGTTCAAAAATGCGCGGCAAGATGTCAGGGGGAATGCCCGTGCCCGTATCGCTGACGGAGAGCGCCACCCAATCACCCGCATATAAGTCGGGCAATGGCGGCGGGTACTCGGCAGAGACGCGAAGGCGCCGCAGTTGAATACGCAGTTCGCCGCCCTCCGGCATCGCATCGCGGGCGTTGACCGCCAAGTTGGTGATGACTTGTTGCAACTGGACGACATCGGCGTCAACGACATAGTGCCCTGGGACGATATCGGTGACCAAGCGAATATTTTCGGGCAGCAATCGTCGCAGCAACTGGACACACTCACCGAGAAAGGACGCCAGATCAACGGGGCGCCGTTCCGTCACAGACTGGCGGGAGAAGTCCAAAATCTTGCGGATCAACTGCGCCGCTCGTTCGCCTTGCCGCATGATTTCCCCCAACATGTCCGTCACTTCGTGGGGCAAGTCGGCACGCATCAACAAAATTTCGCAGGAACCGATGATGGCTGCCAACAAGTTGTTGAAGTCGTGCGCGATACCGGCGGCTAACTGCCCGATAGCAGCCAAGCGCTCTTGTGTCGCGACGCGTTGTTGCATCGCGCGTTCGGCTGTGACCTCACGCAAAACGACGACCCAGTTGCCGCCGGGCACGGGTTGGGCTAACCACTCAAAAACGCGTTGTTCCGCCGTTAACTCAACGGGTGTTCCTCCAAATGGACGCAAGAGGTCCGTAAGGCGATGCCCTGCCAGCGTTACCAATGGTTGGCGGTCATGCCTATGTCCCAAAGTGCGAAAATACTCGCGTGCCGTCGGATTTGCCATCAGCACTTGTCCGTCCCCACTGATCAGCGCCACACCCTCGGGGAGATGGTCAATGAGCGTTTGCAGGGTGGCGGTCAAGCGCTCGCGTTCCGCTTCAGCCGCGACGAGAGGCGTGATATCCATGACGGCGCCGTCAATGAATTGCGGGTTGCCTTGGGCGTCGCGTTCCAGCGTCGCATGCACTTGTGCCCAAAAGGTCGTTCCATCCAGCCGGCGCAGTAGCACCCGCCAGTTGACGATGCGGTTCTCTTTGAGGAGGCGTTGCAAAAATTGCTCCCGATCCTCAAGACGAGCGTAGGCATTCAAGACGGTCAAACCCCGAATGTCGTCCAGTGAGCGGGCGCCGAACAACTGCAGCGCTGCCGGGTTGACTTCTAACCATTCGCCGTCTATCGTCGCGCGGTAAACGCCGATGGGGATGTGGGTGAACATCTGACGGTAACGCGCTTCCAGTTCCTGTGTGCGGCGACGCTCTGCCTTGCGTTGCAGGGCAGCTAACACTGAGGCGGATAAACGGGGAAGGTGCTTGACGGATTTGAGCACATAATCGTCCAGACCGGCTTTCATCGCTTCCACCGCGATCTCCTCGCTGCCCGTTCCGGTGAACATGATGACGGGGCAATCGGGGAAACGGTCTTTGACGGCGCGCAAGACATAGATGCCGTCCGACCAACGGACTTGGTAATCCGTAATGACGACATCAAACTCGCCTTTTTCCAGTGCTTGTTGAAAAGTCACTGCGTCGTGCACATGTTGGACGACAACGCCCGAAAAGTCGCGGCTCAGTTGGCGGGTGACCAACAGACGGTCATCAGGGTTGTCGTCCACCAGTAAGACGCGCAAAGGCGCTACCATGCCAATCGCCCTCCCAAAGGGAACGGCATCGTTCTGCGCTGCGCGTCATGCTTCCGACGAGGCATCCTCCAACTGCGGTTTTTCGTTTAACACGAGCCAATAAAGGTGCACGGTTTGCATCATCTCCTGCAAGGTCTCAAACTGCACCGGCTTGACAAGGTAAGAGTTGGCGCCTAATTCGTAGGCACGGTTGATGTCTTCGGGTTCGGAGGAGGAAGTAAGGATGACGACCGGCAAGCGCCGCAGGATCGGTTGCTGCCGCAGCCACGCCAACACTTCAAAGCCCGACTTGCGCGGCAATTTCAAATCCAGCAGCACCAACATCGGCAGCGGGTAACGCTGACGGTCCGCGAACTCGCCCCCGCCGCTCAAGTAGTGGGTAGCAGCCTCACCGTCTGCGACGACTTGCAAGGGCGCAGCGATATTGGCTTTGCGCCATGCCCGTTGAATAAGCAAAACATCGTTCGGATCATCTTCCACCAGCAACACTAACCCGTCGTGCCACTCCATTGACACTTCCTCCCCTACCTCAATGTTTGGTTTGTGTCAGCAGCATGGCACAATTTTGCGACCATCACTGACGGCATACCTACAGGTGCCCCAAAACTTTGCAGTCGGGCGGCACTCGGATCCTCAACGGCATTTACGCCTTACGCAATTCAAACCAGAAGCGGCTACCTTTATTGACTTGCGAAACGACCCCCACGCGTCCCCCCATGCGTTCCACGCCTTTGCGCACGATCGCCAACCCGATGCCCGTTCCCGGATAAGCGTCAGCGCTGTGCAAGCGCTCAAAGACGCCAAAGATGCGCTCTTGGTGCTCCGGCGCGATACCGATGCCGTTGTCTTCCACCCAAACTCGCACCCAGTTACCATGCTCTTCCGCTCGGACCCGCACCTGCGGTGTCACGCCGTCTGCGACAAATTTGACTGCGTTGTGCACTAAGTTGGCGAGCACTTGCAATAGGGTTGTCGGATGCCCCAACACCGTCGGCAACGGATGGTCAACCTGCACCTGCGCGTTGCGCTCACGCAGCGTCTCTCGCAGTTGCTGTATCACCTCGTCCACAACGGTATCCAGAGGGACAGGCTGAAGCAGTATCTCGGCGCGGCTGAGTTGGCTGTAGGTCAAAAGGTCTTGGATCAAACGGTCCATGCGTTGAGCGGCGGCGACGATGCGCTGGGCATACTCTCTGCCGACACTATCTAAGCGATCGGCGTAGTCTTCCATCAACGCTGCGGCGAACCCTTGCATCGCCCGTAGCGGGGCACGCAAATCGTGGGCGACGGTGCGGGCGAACGAAGCCAATTCGGCGTTGATTTCGCGCAACCGCAAGTTTGTGCGCTCCAGCGCGGCTGTCCGTTCGCGCACGCGCTCTTCTAATTCGTCGCGGGCTCGCCGCAGTGCGTCTTCTATGCGCAAGCGATAGATAGCGGCGCCCAACACATGGGCTATCGCTTGCAAGCAATAGATATCGTCGCGGGTGAAGGGTTGCCGGCGTGCGGAGTAAACGCCCAAAACACCCAACAGTTGTTCTTTGGCGTGAATCGGCACAGTGACCCCGCTTACAACGCCGTGGGCTCGCAAAAGTGGGGGCACATGGAAGCGTTTCTCTTGGTTCATGTCGGCGACGATGACGGGTTCGCGAAGGAGGGCGGTGTAACCCGCAGGTGAGCCGGTGCCGACGGGAACTGTGACTGTGCCGACGGTTCCTTCACGCCATCCGACACCCGCCCGCAAGCGCAGCGTTGTGCCATCGGGCGTTAGTTCCATAACCTCGCAGAATTCAGCGTCCAGCACCTGCGCCGCCAGTTCCGACGCTTTTTGCAGCAACGCATCCAAGTCGGTCGTCGCCAACGCCCATTGCCCCAGTTCGGCGACGGCAGCTTGTTGACGGAGCCGCTTTTGCAATGCCTCTTCGGCATGCTTGCGGTCAGTGACATCTTCGGCGATCAGGACGATGTAGCGGACATCGCCCTTTGCGTCGTGCACTGCGGCAGCGGTCAAATTTGCCCAAATGACCCGTCCGTCTTTGCGGATGTAGCGTTTCTGGCGGCAGTAACCGTCCCGCCTGCCCTCGGCGACTTCGCGGAACAACTGTGCCCCTTCGGCACGGTCGTCGGGGTGTGTCGGGTCAACGGTTTTCAACTCTTCAGCCGAATAGCCCAACAGTTTCTGTAAGGCGGCGTTGCACCGCAAGAAGGTGCCGTCAGGGCGGTACAACCCGATGCCCAACGGGTTGGCTTCAAACAGCATGCGGAAGGCTTCTTCACTTTCACGCAGCGCTTGCTCCATCTGCTTGCGCTCAGTGATGTCCAACAAATTCGCCAGCAGGCACGGTTTCCCTTCCAACTCAATCGTCGTTACGGACGCGCTAACTACGCACACCTTGCCCGATTTGGTGCGCAACAGCGTTTCAAAATTGCGGACGAGACCGTGCTGACTCACTTGGGCGAGCAACCGGGCGCGGTCGTCCAAGTTCACCCACAACCCCAGCTCAATGACGGTGCGCCCGATAAGCTCGTCACGGGTAAACTCCGACAACCGCTCAAATCGGTCGTTGACCTCAACGATGCGCCCTTCCTCAAAGGTCGTAATGATGGTGGCGGTCGGCGCGTTGCGGAAGGCGCGGGTAAATCGCTCTTGGGCGAGTTTTTCCTCGGTGATATCCACCATGATGCCCCGCAACTTGACGGGGCGTCCGTTTTCCGTCACCACCGAGACGACATCGCGCAACCAAACGACGCGCCCGTCGGCGGCGAGCATGCGATACTCAAACACATGGTCGCGCCCTTCCATCGTCGCGTTGGCGCAGAATGAAACCGCCCAATCGCGGTCGTCGGGATGGATATGGTCGCACCAAAAGGTCGGCTCTTTAAGCCACTGGTCTACGGGGTAGCCCAACAACCGCTCCGCTGCCCGACTGACAAAGGTGAACTGAAAAGTATGGGGGTCACCCTCCCAAACGATGGCGTTCAGTGAATCCAGCAAGTCGGTGTAGTCCGTCCAAGTAGGGGAACACGCCGGGGCAGCCCCGTCTTTGCCGTGCATCGTGCGCTCTTGCATCGGGTCGCGCATGGCAGCTCGTCTCCTTTCGCCAATGCGCCTGTTTGGTCGTTGCTCACAAAGTATGACGCGCATGTAACGGTCGGACAACCGCCAAATTGGGGCGTTCAGGCAATCAGCAGGAACGCAGTGACAGTAACCGTCACAGCGCTCAGCAGGGTCGTCACCAGCACGATGGCGGACGCTAACGAAGGGTTGACCTGCAACTCAATCGCTAAAACGACGGTGTTCACAGCGGTCGGTGCTGCGGCGCCCAAGATCAGCGTTTGCGCCAGAACGCCTGAAAGCCCCAGCAACTTTACGATACCTACCATCAGTAACGGCGCTGCGACGAGTCGCAGAACAACGGCTACCGTTAACGCCGTTGCGTCCCGCACCTCCACGCGTTCCGCCAGTTGCGCGCCGAGGCTGATCAGAGCGACGGGAATGAGCCCATCGCCTAAGTAACGCAGCGCCGTCACTACCGGTATCGGCAAGGAGATGCCCAGCATGGGCAACAACAACCCTGCCGTCACCGCATAGACAGGCGGCAGCGAAAACACCTGCCGCACCGTTGCCTTGAGCGACTGCCGCGATCCCGCCATCAACGCCACACCGAGGGTGAAAAAGAGCAGGTTGTTTAGGACGAAGACGAGGGCTTGGTAACTGACCGCTTGCCGACCCAGCACCAACTCCACCAACGGCAACCCATAGTTCCCCGCGTTGCCGAACATCGCCCCCAAACTGACCGTCGTCACCGTTGTCCGCTGCCAACGCAGCGGGATGCTAAACAAGCGGCTCAGGGCGTAGAGGGCAAGCATGTTCAGCGAAACTGCCAACGCAATAGCACCCAACAGCGACGCCGAGAAGGGCGTCTCCAACAGCCGTGAGAGCGCCAACGCCGGCACGAACAGGTAAAGGTTGATACGGTTCAGCGTCACCGTGTCCACCTGCATGCGTCGCTGAAAAAGGTAACCGAGCGCGATAAGCAGCAACACGGGCAAAACGCGTTCCCAAAACAGGTGCGCCAACGCCACGCTGATCGCCACCAGTGCACCACCTCGGAGGCAGCCTACCCGAATGCTTTCCATTGTGGCATACTGTCAAGGGTGTGATGCGAAGGGAGGGTCATGGGATGGGTATGTCCCATGCGTTGCCGACTGTGCTGATGACTGACGGAGCCGGATCGTGGGAAGCCATCGTGGAGGCAATAGAACGGCACCTGTTGCCCCGCTTGGAGACGCTGGGGGACAGCCTTTTCGCTGTATCGCCCCAACCGTGCCCTCACGATCTCTCCGTGCTTCCTGTGCTCGGCTGGTCGCGCACGCGCCGTGACCGCGTGCCCTTGTTCGTCTTCGTCTTTTCAGGTCAAGGGCAAATGCTGTTGCAAAACTACTTGGTTGTCCTGAAAGCCGGGCACGGAGTTTTCATGCCCAGCAACACCCCTTATGCCCCTTACAGCGTGAACGGGGACCGCATTGTGCCGTGCGATTGGTTGTGGGTGCGGGTGCACTCGTTCGGGGTTTCGGTGCTGCGAGCGCGGCTCTCCCCCCAAATGCACTCTCAGAGCCTGCATTACACCGTCCGCGACCGGCGGCTGGTGGAACTATTTCAGGCATGGGAGCAGGAGCGGTCGCGCCCAAACGCCAACCCGATCGTGACCAAAGGGTTGTTGTGTGCTTTCTTCGGGACCCTCATTCGGAGCGCTCCTTTCCTGCCCGCTTCGTTGTGTCCGCGGCACAAAAACACCGACCGTTTCCCACCTTCTTTGTGTCAAGCCCTCATGCTGTTTCACTCCCGTTACGACAAACCGTTGTGTCTGACAGCAGTTGCACACGAATGCGGCGTCACGCCTGCCCATTTGTGCCGCCTCTTTCGGCGCTACTTGGCAATGACACCGTGGCAATACTTGGAGCGGCTGCGGCTTCAAATTGCCTCTCAGTTGCTGCGGGAGACCGCGTTGGGTATCGCCGATATCGCTTTCCTCGTCGGGTTTCAAGACCTGCGACACTTCCAGCGCCTTTTTCGACGGGCGTTCGGTGTTTCGCCCAGTGCCTTTCGGGGATGGCGGTGCCCGCGCAGCCGCACCGTGGCGTCGCTGCGGGCAGGTTAAAATCTGCCGTCTCAATAGGTCAACATCCGCCGTTTACGCACGACGGCGCTGTGGGCACTATCTTTGCTGCACCCCGAAAATTTCTACAAGACAGGGGGGATGACCGATGTGGCGTCGCAGCCATCGGCAAGCACAAAAAGTAAGGGGTTGGCGCAACGGTAAGGGCTTCACGCTCATTGAGTTGCTGGTGGTGATCGCGATCATCGCGATCCTGGCAGCCATCCTGTTCCCCGTGTTCAGCCAAGCTCGCGAGAAAGCCCGACAA
>BEHT01000063.1 GCA_002898575.1 bacterium HR17 | reverse complement strand
CCTGGCGGTGCTTATGCCCGTTTTGCAGGACCTGGTGACGGGAAGCGTTACACCCCTCTTTGGGTTTTGCTACCTTACTTGCGCACCGAGCAATTGTTCATTTGCCCAACGCGATTGGGTTGGGATTTCAGCACGACAAACCCTCAACTGGACACCCATCGACCCAGACAAGGCAGTTACGCTTCCAACTATCAGGTGATGGAGGTTCACGAAAGCGCTATTGATAGACCTTCGGATTTAATCGTGTTTTGCGACTCTTACAACCCTTGGCAGGATTGTTACGCTAACTGTCAAGGTTGCACGAATGGATGTTCCAGTTACATTTGGGACAGGATCGGTCGCGGTTACTATCAAGGGGATTTGTCCAAGCCAACGGATTGGCACAGGGGTGGGATTAACATCTGCTTTGCTGACGGGCATACCAAGTGGATGGCTTTAGGCAACATTTTCTACCGCCACTGGGTTCGCTTCCTATCTCCCTTTGATCCTCACTACAACCGACCGATAACGCGAGATTGGTGACTGGTAAATGGTGCATGTAGAGCGCAAGTACACTTTACAATTTCATCCAGTGTGGTGTCTTCGCCTGCCCGCTCGTTGCAGGAGTCAGTCGTTTATGCTTTATCACTGACAGCACTGGCGCAGGAACCTCCCTTGATCTCGTCAAAGACCGTAAGCCCTCGTCATCGTTTCTACTACTTGCTCCATTGCTGGCTGGATCACTCGGAGCAGAAATGTGGGGTAGACGCCGACAAAGAAGGTCAAGACTACCAACGGCCAGAGCGACAGGTGCTCTTGCAAGTTCATATCAGGGAAATTGCGATATTCGTCCTTGGGTTCACCGAGGAACATCCGTTGAATTGTCCAAAGGAAATAAGCCGCTGTGATGACGATGCCGATGACCGCAAAGCCCGCCCAGTTGAAGACCTTGAAGGCACCCAACACCGAAAAGAATTCCCCCCAGAAACCTGCTAAACCGGGCAACCCCAACTCTGCCATCGCAAAGAAACTGAACAGGCTGCCGTAGACGGGCATCCGTGCCCACAAGCCCCCGAATCGGTTTAGGTCGCGATGATGCGCCCGTTCGTAGATAACGCCGACGAGCAGGAACATCGCACCTGTCATCAAGCCGTGGGCAATCATCGTCCAAGTCGCCCCGTTTAGCGCCATGACCTTCGCGCTGCGGGTGGCGGCGTCGGCGAACGCCATCCCGTCCTTCGCCGCTGCCGCCACGCCCAACATCACAAAGCCCATGTGACCGATAGAGGAATAGGCGATGAGTTTTTTGAGGTCGTCTTGTGCCATCGCTACCAGCGATCCGTAAAGGATGTTAACGAGCGCAAGGACACCCATCGCACCCCAGAACACATCGGACGCTTCCGGCAGCATCGGGAGATTTATCCGCACCAACCCGTAAGTTCCCATCTTGAGCAAGATGCCAGCGAGGATGACGCTGCCTGCCGTCGGCGCTTCAACATGGGCGTCAGGCAACCAAGTGTGGAACGGGAAGACGGGCACTTTGATGGCGAAGGCGAGGTAAAAACCGAGCCATACCAACGCTTGCAAGGTGACGGACTCTTTTGCCAGTGGGCGCTTTTCTATCAACTCCAGCATGTTGAAGGTGCCACCGTGAAAATAAAGCACCAAGATGGAGAGCAGCATCGCTACTGAACCGAGCAGCGTGTAGAGGAAAAACTTGATGGCGGCGTATTCGCGCCTTGGTCCGCCCCAAATGCCGATCAGGAAATACATCGGCACGAGCGACACTTCCCAGAACACATAAAACAGCACGAAGTCCAACGCCACGAAAACGCCGACCATGCCCGTCTCCAACATCAGAAAGAGCGCGTAGTATTCCTTCTCGCGGTGATGGATGGCGGTCGGCGAGTAGACGACGCTGAGGAAAGTCAACAGCGCTGTCAAAACGACTAAGGGCATGGAAAGACCGTCCACGCCGAGGTGGTAACTGATACCCAAAATGGGCACCCAGTTATGACGCTCTTCAAATTGCATGACGCCGTGTAGTTCAGGACCGAACCCGAACCATAGCCCCAGACTCAGCACTAAAACAGCGCCCGTAAATAGGTGCGCCCAAAAGCGTATGAGCCGCACCTGCTCTTTGGGTGTCAGTAAAATGAACACCATGCCGACAACCGGCAGCCACAAAATCAGCGAAAGCAACGGCACTTTGTCCACCGCTCAGCCCTCCTTCAGCAGTGTTTCTCCTGCGACTTCGCCCCATGTCCATTGCTTTGGCTCGCATGGGCAGTCTGAATTGAACCGGGTTTCATAGACTTTAACCGACCCCGCGTTCTTTCATGCAGCGCGAAGAGTGGCTCGCGAAAAAGACATGCCTTGCCCACATCTGTCACTTACCTTAACTGTAGCCAAAGCGCCCAAAGGGCAACGGCAGCTAAGCCGGCGACGACCAAAAACATGTAATGCTGAACCAAGCCCGTTTGGACGCGGCGCGTGATGTTGCCGACACCTTTAGTGAACCAGCCGATAAAGTTTACCGCACCGTCAACGATGTAAAGGTCAAACCAGCGATAGGCAGTTGCAAAGATAAACGCCGTCGCGTAACCGACAGCGTTGACGATGCCATCAATGATGTGCAGGTCAAACCAGCGCCACAAAATCGCCAGCCAAATGAACCCGCGTGCGACATAGTAGCCAGGTTGCGGCAACTGTGGGTCATACCAGTCCAAATACCATTTGTTGGCGAGCAGGTCGTAAAGTGTGCCCAAACGGTGGCGCAGCGGCTCTTCTTCAGGGGAACGGATGGGGTTGGCGATGTAAAGGCTGTAACCCGCACCGATACCCAAAGCCGCTGCGACGATGGACAAAATCATCGGTAGCCAAGACAGCGTGTGATGCGGTGCCGCTTCAAAATGCACCAAGCGTTCAAACAGGTTAGCGCCGGGGATGCCGATGAACCCAGCGGTCACCGAGAAGAAAGCCAACACGGCGAGCGGGATCGTCATCACGGGCGGGCTTTCGTGCGGATGTGCGTGGTGGTCACGCAATTTGCCCCAGAACACTAAGCCGATCTGTCGCGTCATGTAAAAGGCAGTCAAGAACGCCGTCACCAACCCTAAAGCAAAAAGGGCTTTTGCACCGGGGATGTGACTGTGGAAAGCAGCGCCCAAAATTTCGTCCTTGCTCCAGAAGCCGGCGAACGGGGGCACCCCTGCCAACGCCGCCGTGCCACACAGGTAGGTCCAAAAAGTGATGGGCATGTAATCCTTCAACCCACCCATCCGCTTCATGTCGTTGTGCCCGACGGCGTGGATGACGCTGCCTGAACCCAAAAAGAGCAGCGCCTTGAAAAAGGCATGGGTGACGAGATGAAACAGCCCCGCTGTAAACCCGCCGACGCCTAAGCCCATCAGCATGTAGCCCAATTGGCTGATCGTTGAGTAGGCAAGCACGCGCTTGATGTCGTCCTGTGCGACAGCGATGGTTGCCGCCAAAAACGCCGTGAAGCCGCCGGTCCACGCGACGACCGTCAACGCCGGGTTGTGTTCAAACCCTTGCAACGCAAAAAGCGGGTACAACCGCCCGACCATGTAAACGCCTGCCGCCACCATCGTCGCGGCGTGAATGAGCGCGGAGACAGGCGTCGGACCTTCCATCGCGTCGGGCAGCCAGATGTGGAGCGGAAATTGAGCCGACTTCCCGACGGCGCCACAGAACAGCAAAATGGCGGCGACGGTAAGTAATTGCTTCGCTTCAGGTGATGCCTTTTCGGCAAATTCAAAAATGTCGCTAAAGCCCAACACGCCTGTCACGGCGAAAGTCAAAAAGATGCCTAAGGCGAACCCCGCGTCGCCGATGCGTGTGACGATGAAGGCTTTTTTAGCGGCACGCGCCGCCTCGGGTTTCTCAAACCAAAAGCCAATTAGCAAGTAAGAGCACAAACCCACTAGTTCCCACGCCGCGTAGAGCCCGACCAAGTTGTCGGTTAAAACAAGCAACAGCATGGACGCCTTGAACAGCGACAAGAAAGCGAAATAGCGCGAGTAGCGGGGGTCACCGTGCATGTAGCCAACTGAGTAAAGTTGGATGAACCAACCGATAAAGGTGACGACGACGAGCATGAAGGCGGTCAATTGGTCAACTTGGTAGCCCAGTTTGAGCGTGTAAGCGCCAGCGGGCACGGTGAACCAAGTCCCATGCCAACCGTGAAAATGCGGGTCGGAAAGGGAACGCCAAAGGGTTTTGCCGAAAAGCGCCAGCGACAACATCGCTGAAACGCCGACGAGTGTCAGCGAAACGAGATGTGCACGCTCTTTTAACCAGCGTCCAAAGAAAACATTGACAAGATACGCCCCAAAGGGCGCCAGCATGACCACCGCCGTCACGATCGGTGTCGCTTCCACGCGCCTGTCCCCCTTCCTGGTGACTTGGTCACCTGTTTCGCCGCGACCTTCACCACTTCAAGATGTTCACCTCATCCACATTAATGCGGTCAAGGTTGCGGTAGATGGCGATGACCAGCGCAAAGCCGACGGCGGCTTCAGCAGCCGCCAAGACGATGATGAAGCCTGCGAAAATTTGCCCCGTGACGATGCGCCAATCGGGTTGTAGGAAGCGGTTCATCGCCACGAGATTGATGTTGACAGCGTTGAGCATCAACTCAATGCCCATGAGCAGGGCGATGGCGTTGCGTCGGGTCAAGACGCCGTAAACACCGATGGCAAACAAGATGGCAGACAGGACGAAATAATGGGTCAGCGTAATTGCCACGACAAGAGCACCCCCTCATTCCGCCATGCGGGCGACAACGATGGCGCCGATCATCGCCACCAACAGGAAAACGGACGCGAACTCAAAGGGCACGATGAACTTTGTCAGCAGTAATGTGCCAAAAGCAGCGATGTTGTTAGGGACATCGGCGAGCACTTGCAGCGATGGGTCTTTGACGGTGCTGGTGTGGGCGGGGAAAGTGGCTTGCGTCAGGGCGAGGAAAAGGACGACACCCAAAAACCCAAAGGCTGCCAGCAAGCCTAAAAGGCGGTTGTAACTGACGACGCGGATGCGTTCGCCTGTGATGTTTTCGCTAAGCATGACGGCGAACAGGATGATGACCAGCGTGGCGCCGACATAGATGAGCACTTGCACGCCTGCCAAAAACTCAGCACCGTTCAGCACAAAAATCCCCGCGACACCAAACAGGACCAAACCCAAGCACAAAGCGCAGTGGAACAGGTTGCGCAAAGTGACGACGCCCAACGCCGCGATGACGATGAGCGCCGCCAACAGCCAAAAGGCAATCGCTTCACCCATCCCTCTCAACCTCCGTGGACGATGTTTAACGCACGACGACCAACAAGCCGACGCCCGTCACGCAAATTAAGGCGACGGGCAACAAGAACTTCCAGCCTAACTCCATCACTTGGTCAATCCGCACGCGCGGGTAAGTGCCCCGAATCCAAATGATAACGAAGACCAGCAGGCTCACTTTGGCGAAAAACCAAAACAGTGACCACCACCCGCTGTCGGGCAAAAAGGGGAAAGGCGCTTTCCACCCTCCCAAAAACAGGTGCGTGGCGATGGCGGAGACAGCGACGGTGTTGCCGAACTCCGCCAAAAAGAAGATGGCGAACTTCATCCCGCTGTATTCCACATGGTAGCCCGCCACCAACTCGCTTTCGGCTTCCGGCAGGTCAAAGGGTGTCTGATTGGTCTCGGCGAGGGCGCAGATGAAGTAGGTGATGAACGCGATGAAGGGCAACCCGAGGTAGTCCAAACGAAAGGCATTCCACTGCCAGAACCATTCACCCTGCACCCGCACGATGTCCGAAAGGCGCAGCGAGCCCGCCATAAGCACAGGGACGAGAAACGCCAGTGTCATCGGGACTTCGTAGGAGAGGAGTTGCGCCCCTGACCGCATTGCCCCCAAGACCGCCCATTTGTTGCCTGACGCCCAACCCGCTGTGACGATGCCGATGACCGTGATGGAGGTGACGGCAGCGATGTAGAGGATGCCAATGTTCAAATCGCGCACTTGTAACCCTGACTGCGGGTCACCAAACGGGATGACCAAGTAAACCAAAAAGGCGGGCAGGAACACAATCAGTGGGGCAAGGTTGAAGGTGACGCGGTCGGCGGCGGCGGGGATGATGTCTTCTTTCGTCAGCAATTTGATGGCATCGGCGACCGTTTGCAAGATTCCGCGCGGTCCCGTGTAACGCGGTCCCAAACGGGCTTGGATGAACCCGATGAGTTTGCGGAACACATAAATGAGCACCAACACCGAGAGCATGACGAAGTTGAAGATGATGAACGCGTCCACCAGCGCCAGCAAAATTTGCGTCGCTGCCGCTCGGTGTTCCACCGGCACGCCCAGCCACTGCACGATTGCCTGACATATCTCAGTCAGCGTCATCGTCGCATCCCCTCATGTGCGCTAAAGGTGTATAGCCGTCTCTTTGACAGCCCCAGAGCCTTCCGACTCTAAGGGAGCACCCTTTCCCCGCGTGGGGCATCGCGCCCCTATCGGTCCACTTCACCCATCACGATGTCAATGTTGCCGACGATGGCGACCAAGTCGGCGACTTTGTGTCCCGGTGCGACGGCGGGCAACACCGACAGGTTGACGAATCCGGGACCGCGAATCTTCATACGATAAGGCTTTTCGCTGCCGTCGCTGACCATGTAAACGCCCAACTCGCCGCGCGGCGACTCAATGGCGACATAGACATCGTTGGGTTTGGGCTTGGGTTTGGGGGGGACTTTTGCCATGACATGAGGCGATGGGTCGTAAGGGGCATCAAAGTCAGGTTCAGGCATCGTCCGCAACTTGGCGATGCATTGGCGGATGATGCGCAAACTTTGCCGCATCTCTTGCGACCGCACCCACACCCGCGCCCAACAATCGCAACCTGGATGGGTGACGACATCAAACTCAATCTGGTCGTAGACGCTGTAAGGTTGTGCCTTGCGGACATCGTAGGGGATACCGCTGGCGCGCAGCATCGGTCCTGTCAGACCGTAATCCAGCGCCATTTCGGGGGGAACGACGCCGACGCCAACGGTGCGGGCGATGAAAATTTTGTTGTAGGTCAGCAAGTCATCTAACTCGTCAAAGCGTTGCGCAAGGTAGTCCAGCAACCCCTCGGCTTGGTCCAGCCATCCTTTAGGCAGGTCGCGGGAGACGCCACCGATACGGATGTAGTTGTAGGTCAGGCGCGCCCCGCACAATGCTTCAAACAGGTCAAGGATTTTCTCCCGTTCACGGAAGCAGTAGAAAAAGGGCGTGAGCGCCCCGACATCCAAGCCGTAAGTGCCCAGAAAGACCAAGTGACTGGCGATGCGTTGAAACTCCGCAATCATCACCCGAATCCACTCGGCTTTCTCGGGGACTTGAATGCCCAGCAACTTTTCAACGGCGAGGCAGTAAATCCAATTGTTGTTCATCGCCGACAGGTAATCCCAGCGGTCGGTCAGGAAAATACCTTGCGGGTAGGTGCGCTGTTCGGCGAGTTTTTCAAAGGAGCGGTGCAGGTAACCCAAATCGGGGTCGGCAGCCCGAATCCATTCGCCGTCCACCTTGATGACGACGCGTAGGACGCCGTGCGTGGACGGGTGCTGCGGACCCATGCTGATTTCCATCTCTTCGGTGCGGATGTCACGGCGCGGCGCGGCAGCGGTCTCATAGGTTTCTGTCGTCGCCATCGTTTTCGCCTCCTTTTAGCGGCACAGGGCGGTGTCAGCGAATTTCGCCTCGGCGAATTTTTTCAGCGTATTCGTCGTCAAAGCGCTCAATGTCGTGGACATAGTCTTTGCGCAAGGGATGACCGACCCATCCTTCAGGCATGAACAGCCGGCGCAAGTCGGGGTGCCCCTCAAAAACGATGCCCATCAGGTCGTAGGCTTCCCGTTCGTGCCAGTTAGCGGTGCGCCACACCGAAGCCACCGACGGGACACGAGGGTCGTGGCGTGGGACGCGCACTTTGATGACCAACTCGTGGCGATGGCGGAAGGAAAACAAATGGTAAACGACTTCAAACTCACCGTCCTTGAGCCAGTCCACCGCTGAGAGGCAGCGCAGGAAGTTGAAGTCCAAATCGGGTTCGTCCCGCAGGAAGCGACAAACTTCCACCAACCGCTGCGGGGCGATACTTACCTCCAAGCCGTTCAACCCGACACGGGTGGCAACGATAGCGTCGTCAAAGCGTTCACGCAATTTCTGCTCCAGTTGCTCTGGCGTCATTGAGGCTCACCCCTGGTTCCGTTCAGCCATCATGTCCATCGGAGCACACCCTTCCGCCACGCGTATAGCCAACCGAATGTCAAAATAACGAGGAAGATGAGCATGTCCACGAACGCCAAGATGCCCAATCCTTGTTCCTTGAGCCACTTGAGCGCAGCGCCCCACGGGAACAAAAACAACACTTCCACATCAAAGATGACAAACAACAGGGCAAACAGGTAGTAGATGATGCGAAACTGCACCCATGCCGACCCTTTGGGCGGGACGCTGCACTCGTAAGACATCACTTTGTCGGGTGTCGGCTTAAAGCGCGGGCGCACCAGCCACGCGATGCCCAGCGTGACCGCGATAGCCGCAGTGCCGAACGCGATAAATACGGCGACAAACAGGTAATCGCTGACACCGGCTGGATTCATCATCGCTCACCGAAAGCAAGATTATAACCCATTTGCGTCCCTGCGCGTGAAGCGCCCCTTGTCTGTTCCACAACGCTATCCTTTACGGTGCGGAGGTGGCAAGGTTTGAGAGAACTGACGCTGGCGAGCGAAACCCTTTTTGAAGGGCGCCTGTTGCAATTGCGTCGTGACACGGTGCGGCTGCCAAACGGGCGCGAAAGCGTGCGGGAGGTTGTCGTTCACCCCGGCGCCGTCGCAGTTGTGCCGGTGCTGGACGACGGTCGCGTCCTTTTGGTGCGCCAGTTCCGTTACGCAGCAGGCAAACCGTTGTTGGAGATTCCCGCCGGCACTTTGCGCCCTGGCGAAGACCCACCCGAATGCGCCCAGCGTGAGTTGCGGGAGGAAACCGGCTACACAGCAAGGCGTTTGGAGCCAGTGGCGTCGTTCTACCTCGCACCAGGTTACAGCACCGAGTTGCTGCACTTGTTTTGGGCGACGGGGTTGACGCCTGCGGAAGGCGAACGCGACGAAGACGAAATACTGGAAATCGTGCCAATG
>BEHT01000062.1 GCA_002898575.1 bacterium HR17 | reverse complement strand
GGGTGCCCTTCTTCATGGCGGTCACCGTGCCGATGGAGTGCGTCACCTTGCGTCCTGTCTGGGGGCATTACACCCTCACTTTGTCTGTCCGCGCCCCCGCCCCGATGCGTGAAGTGGTGGTGTTCAACCGGTGGGGGCAAAAGGTTTGGCAGCAAGCCGTTGCGCCGCCGCAGCGCACGGTCACCGTCCCGCCGAACCCTCTCGTGCCTTTGCGGGTTCACGCCTCTGACGGTTTCACTTTTCGCCTCGCGGCGCGCCTTGCCGATGGACGGAGGTGGACGGAAGATTTGACAATCCCCTTGCGCCCTTTGCATTCCCTGCGCATTGATTGGTTACAATTGCTTGCCTGTCTGGAAGCCCAGCGGTTGCTTTATCGCTATGGCACCCTATTGCGCCCCTATTTGAGCCGTCACCCAGTTGCCTTTCGGCTTATCGGGGCAAACGGTGCATTAGTGTGGGAACACCGTAGACTGCTTCCCGCCGACCACCCTATTTCCCTCGCGCTGTTACCAGCAGGAAAAACTGGGTGGCAACCCAAACAGGCTCTATTGCCCGCTGAGCGATTCGGGGGCTACACGACGGAAGAGGACGGGACGATGGTGGCAACTTTGTGGTCATCGCCCTTGTGGGCATGTCGTCATCCGACGGCGTTTGCGTCCCGGTTTGCTAACGCGACCTTGAGCGTCTATCTTGCCCTCCATGAAGGGCTGCACGCCCTGACACTGCGAGACATACAGGAGAAAAAGATGCCGCCTATCACGGTGCCTTTGGAGCGAGTTGCCGATTGGTTGGTGAGCCAGTGGCTGGAATCAAAAGCGTTGGACGAGGCGGTGAAGGCGTTGGACGACTCCGACGAAACGGCAGCGACGGAATGGATGTGGGCGTTTCTGTATTTTCGGGAGGGGCGCCGAGCGCTATGGGGGCGGTACCGAGCCACCTTCAGCCGTTGGGAACAAACTGTTGAGTGGGCGGAAAACATCGCTCATTGGGGTGCCTTGACCATCCTCAAGCAACCAGATGCTACCAAGAGTAGAGCCATCCCTTACCTTGAGGCTGATCCCACTGTCGCCGAATACGCAGATGAGAACGCGCTGGAGTGGCTCAAAGGGCAGGTACAAAAAAACGACGACGATTTGTGTCTGGATGTCGTGCGGTTTTATTCTGTGGGGGCGGTGCTGAACGGATTGATGAGCGGTGAGGGTGAAGAGGACATACCCCTTTGGCTGCGCCGGGCTTTTCAGGGCGAGCAGTTAGAAAAATTGCTGGCGGAAGCGACGGGCTATAGTGCAGCGTCGCTCCAAAAGCGCAGGGAAGTCGTAGCGCAACGGGCAAACGCGCTGAGAACGCTAGCGGGGTCATTGCGCGAGCAATTGCGAAAGTTCCTGTCTCCTCAACCAGTGACACCTACTCTACTCGTTCACGCCGACGAAGGACCAAAGGTGCATATCCATGCGGAAAGCGGAGGACGGTTAGCGGGATTGACACTGGAGTGGAAGCATGCGGGATTGACGGTATCTGTGCAAGCGCCGGGGCATCTTTGGTGGCGGGATCAGAAAACCTTTGTCATCACCGTCCCGTCTGACCGACCCAACTTGATAGCCCGCTATCGGGATCAGTTAACGGCGTGGTTCGGTGCGACAGTGCACCTGCATTGGCAGCGGACAGACACTGAAGCCATCGTCAAGGTGGGCGATCGGCGCTGGCAATGGGGCAAGTCCGTTCACTTGCCCGACTTCTGCCCGCCCGACGGATGGTTCGCTCTCCGTGAAGGGGATCGGTGGCTCTGGCTCAAAGCGGCGGTGCGGGGCGGGCTTCAACTTTTCGCGGCTGGCGAGGTCCGCTTCACCGAAGTGCCGATGATGCCCGCCCCTTTAGCGGCTCAAAAGGGTGAAGGGATTGCTGTTAGGTTCTCGCCTACCCAATTGGCAGCGTTGACATTGTTCGCGCCTGCAGAAGCCTTTTTTGTCGTCCGAACGACCGACGGCAGCCGGCGTCTTCAACGGTTGCAGGTAGTGACCCACCAAATCGGTGAGCGCAAAAGCGTCTCATTGGTGCGTGCCGCAGTAAACCCGACGAACGAATTAACCTTGACCGTTCCCCTTCAACCCCGTTGGTCGCTGAAAAGCGAAGGCGAAGATGAACGACTGGTCTGGTCGGTGATCTGGGGGCATAGGGAAATAGCGTGGTCACCTTTCGGCGCCCTGCATGAAGTCAACATCACGACAGATCGGGGTAAGGAATCGTTGGCGTTCCTAACGGGTGTGCTCACGCCGATGGTGCAAGCCGTTAAGGTGCGCGTGCACGAACTGTTACCACCCGAGTTGAGGTATGAGTTCCGATACCGCCCGTTGGCGGGCACCCATGTCGCTGTCTTTTATTGCCTGAGCGATCGTCCAGACTCGCATTGGCGGTGGAAAGTGGCGGAGGGAGAGACAGATGCCTCAGGCACTACTGTGCTGCTCCGTCCCTTCGCTTTCGGTGGTTTTGGCGCCTTCTGGCAAACGCTCGCTGAGCGCCCCGACTGGGATTGCCGTAATGCGCGGGCAACCGCCGTGTGGACCTTCCACGAACTGCCGGCGAATTTGCCAGTAGAAACCGTTTCTTTCACTTTAGCGCCCCATGAGACGGTCGTCCCGATAGAGTTCGTGCGGCGCCGCCCCGACGGGCGGGAGGAACCGGCGGGCGTGGAAGTAACAGTCATGCGCCTTTTTCACCCAGGCGATAAGCGCGTCCTTAGTCGCACACGGGTGGAGGGCAAGATGACGCTGAAAATCCCCACTTTACCTCACGGGCTGGGACCGCCTTGGCCTAGCGATCATTTCCTTTGGTTGCAAGTGCGGGACAATCTAACAGGCGTTCAAAGAACAGTGGAGGGCGCCGTCGGTGTCCATGGCGTCTCCTTGATGCTGCCTGACGGTCAGGAGCGTTACTTGGTCGGTCCTAACAACGCCCCCGTTCGGATTCTTTTGCCCGCCGCGCCTTAAAGGGAGGGGACGGGGTTGATGGGCGCTGGGTGACCGCTCAACCCTACTAAGTCGTAAAGTTCGGCGAGCGCCGTTTGGACGGCAGGGTCCTGGGGCGATCGCCCCAGTATTTGCCAGATTAGGTGGATGCCGTCGCTATAGCACTGACGACTCCTCAAAAAACTCGCCGCCATTACGGCATATGCGGAGGGGTTAATGCCTTGCTGGCGGAGTCGTTGCAGGGTAAAGCAGATATCCCGCGCTTCTGCAGGTGGGACGACAGTAAACCAAGCGCTGTCGCCCCCCGTTGCCCCGATGGCTTCCACTTTCCACAGATAGACCTTACCGGGCGTCAGCGTCGGCGCATCGGAAGGATAACGAAACGGCGGACTTTTAACGATTGTTTCCCAAGTCGCCGGTGCAGCGTCAAAGAAGCCGATGGTGATTCGGTAGCCTTGTGCGCCAGGCACTGGTTGCCAGTCAAATTGGGGGCGGCTGTCAAGCACCCGCGAGTTGCGGGGCGCAAGGGCAATCAATCCAGCCTTGTTCGTCTTGAGCCAAGTGCGGGCAGCTGCAACGGCAGTGAGTGACTTTTCCGGTGTTGGGCGGAACCGGTGGCGGAGGGACACCCACAGTTCTTGCCACATGCAGGGGCGCTGCTTATTTTGTTTCTGGACAGTCCAACGGGCGCCGGCTTTCAAACGCCGCAGTGTTCCGTCAGGGAACCAGATGGCAGCGTGGCTGTCATGACCGACCCGCACGGTGTCACCCGAATACAACGGCATGTTGACCCGTGCCGCAAACCAACGCGCTGTGCGAGCGCGACGAATTTGGACTTGCCCCTGCGCTTCTACCAACACACCAGCCGGCTCCGTTCCTGACGCTACACCCAACAGTGTGACCAGCCCGCCGACGAGGACGAGAACACCCCAGCGGCACATGTGCATCAACCTCCCGAGAAGCTAAACTGCCCGTTGGGCAGCCAGCGCTTGTTTGAGCGCGGCTAATAAACTCTCGTTCGTCCAAGGTTTGGCGATCACAGCGTCCACCAAACCTGACGGCACTGCACTCAATTGCGCTTCCCACGCAGTGCTCAAGATAACGGGTTGATGGGGGGACAATTCCCGAATCGCCCGGGCGACTTCCAACCCGTTCATGCCCGGCATCAACCAATCCACGATGACGACTTCATAACCGTGCGGATGGTAGCGTTGCAGAGCGTCACGCCCACTTAAGGCAATGTCCACTTTATGGCCGGCGCGGCGGAGCACTTCGGCAAGTGCAGCACTGCCCGTTTCGTCATCATCAATGAGCAAAATGCGCAAAGGTGGCAATTGAGCGACTACCTGTTCTGTAGTGCTTTCAACGGGCGAGGCGGCAGGGAGCCGCACAATGAAGGTCGTGCCCTTCCCCTCTTCACTCTCCACATCAATGGCACCCCGATGGCGCAAAACGATCCCGTAGCAGATGCTCAACCCTAACCCAGTGCCGCGTTCGCCTTTTGTCGTAAAGAAAGGTTCAAACAGGCGTTTTTTGACGGTTGGGCTCATTCCGATGCCGGTGTCTTGCACGGCGATACCGACCTGCCTGTTCTCGGCAAAGGTGCGGATGGTAAGCGTGCCGCCTTGCGGCATCGCCTCTACCGCGTTGAAAATCAGATTGACCAACACCTGACGCAGTTCCACAGGGTTGCCCAACACGGGAGGCAGGTGCGGCGATAGGTGAGTCTGCACTTTCACTTCCACACCCCGACGGCGGGGTTCGTGATACCACTTGGCGTGGGTGAAAGCGACGGTGTCCATGACGAGTTCGTTAATGTTGATGGGCAGTAGAACCTGCTGCTCGCTGGCTGGCTTACCGAAGAGCCGCAACCGATTGACAATCGTGATCGCATCGTCAATGCCTCGCCGAACAGTCCTTAGGTGCATCTGCCATTCAGGATCCGTGACCTCTTCTAACAAAAAATCCGTCGTCACCAGAGCGGGAGCGAGGGCATTACGGACATCGTGGGCAATACCGCCGGCTAATTCCGCAAGGGCGTGCATTTTTTCCACCTGCACCATGCGCTCTTCAGCGGTTTTAAGCACCTTACGCGTCCACAGGAAGTGGTGCAGGAAGGCGCCCAAGTAACTGGCGACGACAGCGATGACGAACGGCGTGAGAGGCAACACCCATGCGCCCCAAATGAAAGCCGCTGTCACTAACACCATGACCCCTGCCAGTTCACCTATCGCTACGCAAGCACCCCAACCTGGGTGACACCTTGTTAAGCCGACGAAAGTGCCAGCGGCGAGGAGCACGGTGAGAAAGCCTACAAACCATGTGGGCGGTTCGTGGAGGAGTTGACGAGTTAATAGTGTGTTGAGAGCGTGGGCGACAATGTGTACACCCGTCGTAAAGCGGCGGCGTCCTTCACCGAGACCGAAGGAGAGCGGCGTTAAAAAGTAACTGTCCCGTGTGTCTGCGTGCGTGACGCCGATGAGGACGATCTTCCCTTCAAAAAACTCTCGGGGCGGTGGCGGGTCAGTAAAAAAGTTACGGGCGGGAAAGGGTGATGGAAACGAGGCGTTGCCTCTATAGTTGATGAGTACAGGGTCGTTCAAACCCAGTGCCGAAGCAGGTTGCTTTGTCGCTGCACGGTAAAGGGCAGCGACAAATGAGGGCGTCCATCGTCCGTTTACCCAACGAAACAGGGAGAAACGGCGGGTCACCGCATCTGGGTCTGGACGGACTTCAGCGAACCCCGTCGCCGCCGCGACCCGTTGATACATGGGTAGCAGTGGAGGAGCTTCCCCCGTCGCTTGGAAGGGGAGCACAACTGTGCCCGCCCGCTGAAGCGCACGAGCCAGTTGGCGGTCAGCGTAAGGCTCTGTCGGGCGGTCCAACAAAATATCAATCCCGATGACACGGGGGCGGTAAGCTGCAAGGCGGTCAACTAACTGCGCCAAATAGTCACGGGGGGTCGGAATTTTCACCCGCAAGTCTTTCGCGGATGCCTCATCTATAGCGACCAACACCAAATCCGACGACCATGCAGGCGATTGCCCCATCCATTCACGGACACGAAACCGCCAATCCAACGATAAAAGTTCCACCCGCACCAAAATCGGTGCCATTAAAGCGACAAAAAGAAGGGCAATGCCCCCCGCAATAGCAAGGGCATACCACCGTTGGTCCTGCTCCCAGCGCTCGCGCACTGCCTGCAGCAGTGCCCTGAATCGCATCAGCGTCACCCACACTCCGGCGAGCAGGCGGACAACCCCTGTCGCCGCTAAGGTTCGCTTAAATATTAGCGGCGACTGACCACCTCGTCAAGCCTTCCCCACCCTTGCCATTCGGGGGGCATTTATGCGCCCCAATTGGCTGGCGAGAGGCGGCAGCGGTGTGACTACCCCCTAACCACCGATAAAACTGCCGCCGTAACCACCTTGAGTTGTTCCCCGTTGGGGGCTTGGCTGTTGGGTTTGAGAAGGGGTAGGACTAACAGGCGAAAGGGAGGAACCACCACAACCGGTCAACAACAAAAGCCCTAACAGCCCCAGCAGCACCAACGCAGTGAGCCGTCCCATCGTTAGGCAACCTCCTTTCAGCAAAGTTACGCAGCGAGTTTACAGCGATGGATAAAGCAATGTGAATAGGGAGCAAGCAAATTAATTTAGGTTCAATTGTGATCTGAGGGCGGAGACAAGTTAGGGAGACCGCATTAACTTGAGGGGACGATCACCCTTGCGTTGCGAACGCAGTGCACGGCGCGTTAGGAATATACGCTGTCCGCACCGCGTCACAACTGTCCTAAAACGATAAACGGAGCCCAATAAAAAGGATGGGCAAAGGCCGGGTCACGAAGGGCAGTCAGTTGAGCTCTTCGTAAGGCATCGCTGGCACGCATCCCTGCCGAAAGATTGCGGTAGAAGTTGACCATCAAAAACGCCGTGGAGGCGTCGTTAACTTGCCACTGGCTGACGACCAAAGTGCGAACGCCTGCTGCCAGAAACGCCCACGCTAACCCAAGCAGCCCTTCACCCCGCACCACGCGTCCTTGCCCCGTGTCACATGCCGATAGGACGACCATTTCGGCAGCGACTCGTCCCATCTGCAGCACCTCGTAAGCGCGCAGGGCGTTGTCACTGTCAGAAGGTGCCAGCAATAGCCGAGAGTAAAACGCCCGCTCAGGCTCTAAGATAGCGTGAGTCGCAAAGTGCACCCAGCGGCTCGTCTGCAACGCCTCCAATGCCTGCGCTTTTGTCGCTTCAGCGTCCAACAAGACGCGAACGGTCGCCTTACCTGCCCTCATCGCTTTGGCGATGGCAGTCACCTCGCGGCGGGCGAAAGGCAAGGGGCTCAAAGGCGACCGCCACTGAGCGATGCCCAACCCTGTCCACCGGATGGCGTAGTGAGTCGGTGCTGGTAAGGGGAAGGTGAGCCACCGCAGCGAAGGGGCGTAGGAGATGACCCACCGCTCCGCCATGTAAGTGCCTTGAGCGTCAGTCAGGGCTTGGAACGGCAGCGCAAATAAAATGCCATCCGGCACGATGATAAGACGCCGCTTACCCCGAAGATAAGGCTCAAGGGGAGCGATCAACAGGGTATAGAGGCGGTGCAAAGTAACGGCGACAGGACGCCGCTGCAACAGACTGTCACGCAACCAAAGCACATCTTCCGAGAGGATATCGGCGTTGATGGGGATAGGGTGTGCAATGACCTGAACACCTTTGGCGTTGCGCGTGACGACGAACGCCCAAGTGCGTTCCTTCGTCACCACCCACGCAAGGGCAGCGTAGTCCGAGGGCAACCGCTGAGCGAGGACAGGCAAGACAGGAGGGTAAACACCTTTCGCCGCCGGTGCCAGCCCGATGCGCCGCAGCTGAGCAAGGTCGCGCAACCGGTCGGCTTCCGCTCGGGCAGACTCTAAGGCTTTTTGCAGAGCGCGCAATCGCTCGCTACCCCGCTCTTGGCGCCCCGTTTCGGCAATAATTTGCGCTTCCAACGCAGCGATGCGCTGTTGCAGTTGGCGGTAAGTTGTCCGCTCCGATTCGGTCAGCAGCGTTTCCGTCGGCGGCGGAGTATTTTGGAGGGCGCTTAAAAGCATTTGTGCCCGCATCCGTTCGCTGAACTCCAACGCATCTTCATGCCGACCCACTCGCGTCAGTAGGTCAATGAGGCGATGAAACGGTTCAATGGCGGTCTGGAGAAACTCCGCTCGCAAAGTCCATGCACCTGATCGTCGGTGAATGCGCTCTATCAGTTGAACTGAACGCAAGTAGGCGTCTAACGCTTGCGACCGATATTGGCTCCGCTGGTCGTCCGCGGCACGCTCTGCCAGATGCTTATAAGCATCACCGATGTTCTTCCAACACCACGATGTAAACCACAAGTCTCCGATTTGCTGCCAGAGCGCTAACGCTTTTCGGGAGAATTTAAGAGAACGCTGGTAGTCACCTAACTCGTCATAAACGGCGCCAAGGTTAAATAGTGTCCACGCTTTGCTGATGTTATGGTCAGCCTCCTCGGCGAGTCGGAGCGCAGTTTCAAACCGCTCGCGCGCCTCATGAAGACGACCCTGTTTAGCGAGCGTGTCACCGATATCGTTTAACAGTTCTAATTGCCCCAACAAGTCTCCCAACTCCTTGCGGATATGCAGGACTTCTTGGAGAGTTTTGAGGGCATCTTCGGTATCACCTTTGTCGCGCAGCGCCATGCCCAGCAAGTAGAGCGTTTCCGCTTGCAAAGCACGGTCACCGACATTTTGGGCAAGAGCAAGGGCTTGGCGCAGGTAATGCAACGCCTGCTCAAAATCGCCCAACCTTCGGTAAAGGTTGCCGAGATTGTTGAGGACACGGGCTTTCACAGCGGGTGTTTCCTGATCAGAAACCAGCGCCAGTGCTTGCATCGCAGCGCGCAGTGCTGCTTCATAGTTGCGGATGCGGGTGTAAAGAATGCTCAAGTTGTTCAGGCAAGCGATTTGCCACCGGCGGTTGCTTAGCGCTTCCGCCTGTTTCAACCCGTCCAACAAAAACTGCTCTGCCTCGCGATAGTCGCCCTGTTGGATGGCGATGACACCCAATGTGTTTAAGAAGCGCGGTAACTTGGCGAAATGATGCCAGCCTTCCAAGAGGGTGTAGGCTTGACGGGCGTAGGCGTGCGCAAGGGTCAGTGATCCCGTTGTGCGTTCCGCCCACGCGAGGCGATGCAGGCTAATGGCAAGTCCTAAATCCACATCCAACGCCGCGCACTTTTGGACGACCTCGCGCCAGCGAGCAATTTGCTCGTTGGGCGGGCTGCGGTGCGCGGTGAGAAACTGCTGCACTGCTTCCGCGACAGGGTTCTGAAGGCTCAAGAGCGGTTTTTGTCCGACAGTCGGGGCATCCACTGCATCGGTCAACGCTTGAGGGCAATCGTTCGGCAAGGCTTCGCTCAGCAGTTGCCGCACCGCTGCGGCGTGCGGTGAAAGTGGAGCGGGGTCTTGCGTCAGGTTATCCTCCAACCCATCAAAAACGAGATTTGCCCAAACCTTAACGGCAACTGTGCGGTTGGCTTGAGCGAGGCGCTGTGCGTCCGTGCGGCGTCCTTGAGCGACTAAGACATCCAAGCGCCAATATAGCGCCGCTGCATCTGCTGCCAACGCTGCGATTGGAAATGCGCTAAGCATTAGGGACAAAGACACTATCTGCCATGCCTTTGAAGGATACCGCTGTGACGGTTCAACGGTCGCAAGCATTTCCGATCATCTCCAGCGCGTTCACGGATGCAATGCGAGCGGTTGCCGACTTAAATTGTGTCAAGTCAATACGACGCTGTGTTGAAAACGAGGTTCACTCGGAGGGCGGCTCTCTTGAGCCGCCGCCAAATCGGCGCGTCAAAAGACGCGCCCTCCGAGATCCGAAGGTTCGTTCGGAGAGCGGCTCTCCGAGCCGCCGAAAAACGGCGCATCAGGAGACGCGCCCTCC
>BEHT01000061.1 GCA_002898575.1 bacterium HR17 | reverse complement strand
TACTTGCTAAGTTTTCCCGGCAGCCCCCAACTGCGGAGCCTCCTTCACCGCATCGGCGCTGTCATGCTGATGGCGTTGGTCCTTTGGCATTTGCTCTACCTGCTGACGCCGCGCGGTCAGGAGCAGTTACGCCACCTGCGATGGACGCGCAAGGACTTTGCCGACATCGCACAAATGCTCAAATGCTATTTGGGGCTGAGCGGCACAAAACCGCAGTTCGGACGGTTCAGTTGGGTGGAGAAGTTGGAATATTACGCCGTCGTATGGGGCACAGCGGTGATGGTCACGACAGGGTTAGCCCTTTGGTTTGAGGCGCAAGCGCTGACCTTTTTGCCCCTTTGGGTGTGGCACATCGCCCGTCTCGTCCACAGTTACGAAGCGCTGTTGGCGTTCTTGAGCGTCATCGTCTGGCACCTTTACCATGTGCACTTTAAGCCCGGCGTCTTCCCGATGAACTCCGCGTGGCTGACGGGCAAAATTTCGTTGCGCCATTGGTTGGAGGAGCACCCGTTAGACGCCCAACCGGCGCCATTTAAGCGCCGCGACGCGGAAAGGACGGACGGCGAATGCAATGGGTGAGAGCGCTACCGCTGGGGACGGTTGTTTTAACGGCGGTGTTGATGGCAGCGGCAGCAGTGAGTTCGGGGCAGAAACGCCCTTTGCCCTTTCTCGCCCGTCGCAATGCCCGTTATGTCGGCAGCCAAGTCTGCTTTGCGTGCCATTGGGATGTCGCCCAAGTTTGGGCGAGTTTGCCCCACAGCCAATGGATGCTGGACGAAAAACTGCCCCACCACTTGCGCGGTTGTGAAGCCTGTCACGGTCCTGGCAGTTTGCATGTCGTCGCCCGCAAAGGCAACATCATCGTGTGGCGTTCCCTTTCGGTCGCCGACCAGAACGCTATCTGTTTGCAATGCCATCAAACGGTCACCGCCGACAAATGGCATTACAGCCCGCACGGCAAAGGTGCCGGCGCCAAGCGTCCGTCCCCTGCGTGCACTGACTGTCACGATGTGCACCTGCCGACCCGACGGCGCTGGATGCTCAAAAGCGCCACCAACCAACTTTGCTTGCGTTGTCACAGCGATATCGTTCAAAAGGTGCGACGCGACGAGCACCACAGCCTCGCCCGAACGCAATGCGCCGCCTGCCATGATCCCCACGACGGAGCGATCGCGGGGATGTTGAAGTTAACGCCGACGGCGCTGTGCACCCGCTGTCACGACCTTGTGCAGGTCACACCCGCTGACCACACGCCGGAGTTCGTCAAAGGGCACGGAAAGCAAGCCAAAGTAAACGACCGTCGCTGCGCGGCGTGTCACGGGCGTGACGGTTGCGACCGCTGTCACGGCGTGGCGATGCCCCATCCAAAGGGGTTTGCGACAGCACACGGTGAAGCGACCTTAAACGCCCCACACACTTGCACCCGTTGCCACGACCAAAGTTTTTGCGCCAAATGTCACGCCGATGCGCCGCCTGTTTCGCATGACGCCGCCGACTACGCTGCCAAGGGGCACGCCGATGAATTTCGCCGATTGAGCCGTCGCGCCGCTGCCTACTGTAAGACCTGCCACCAACGCCCCTTCTGCGACGATTGCCACCGGCAAAAGGGTATTCCGCTGGAAGC
Source organism: bacterium HR17 (assembly GCA_002898575.1). NCBI lineage: Bacteria > Candidatus Fervidibacterota > Fervidibacteria > Fervidibacterales > Fervidibacteraceae > Fervidibacter > Candidatus Fervidibacter japonicus. The sequence continues at coordinate 8,430 of BEHT01000061.1, read as the reverse complement.
GGTGGAACGCCTGTCATCGCCGCCCGCGCTGGCGCCGTGACGACAAGCGCCGTTTGTCACCGGTTGATAGCCCAAGCCAACGATGGGCAAAGAAGGAGGGCGAAGAGCGCCCGCTGCAGGGGAGTGCTGCTCACTGCTACAACATCGGTTGTGGTCGCTCCTTGCGGTGCGGCAACCGCCGCGTTGCCCTTCACGGACCGGTTGGCGTCGTCCGCTGCCGATCAGTTGCTTCAGGTGCTTCCAAAGACCATTGCCCTGTCATCTGTTGCAGCCACGCCTTCACCTGCTCGTAGATGCCGTTAGCGTCCAACTTCAGCGTCGCCCGCAACTCTTCTACCCTGCCATGCTCGACGAAGTGGTCGTGGATGCCGATGTGCAAGACGGGGACATGGTGCAAGCCCAGTTCGCACAGCGCTTCCAAAACGGCGCTGCCAAAGCCGCCACAAAGGGTGTGCTCTTCAACGGTGACGAGTTTACTTGCCCGCTGCACGGCGTCGGTGAGCAATTCTTTGTCAATGGGCTTAGCGAAGCGGGCGTTGATGACGCCGACGGAAAAGCCGTCGCGTTCCAGCCGCTGCGCCGCTTCCAGCGCGGCGTAGACGATCGGACCGATGCCGATGATGACCGCATCGGTGCCGTCCCGCAGCCACTCACCCTTTCCGATGGGCAACGCTTGCAAGTCGTCGTCCATCGGCACGCCGACGGCTTTGCCGCGCGGGTAACGCAAAGCGATGGGACCCTCTTCGTAACGCAGCGCCGTGAAGACCATGTGCTGCAGTTCGTTCTCGTCTTTGGGCATCATCAACACCATGTGGGGCATTAAGCGCAAGTAGGCGATGTCAAAAATGCCGTGATGGGTGTGTCCGTCTTGCCCGACTAATCCTGCGCGGTCAATGGCGAACACGACAGGCGCTCTTTGCAGGCAGACATCGTGGACGATTTGGTCAAAGGCGCGCTGCAAAAAGGTGGAGTAGATGGCGCAAACGGGACGCAAGCCCGCAAACGCCAACGCCGCTGCGAAACCGACGGCGTGTTGTTCCGCCATCCCGACATCGTAGCACCGTTCAGGAAACTTTTGGGCGAATTTGTCCAGCCCTGTCCCGTCGGGCATTGCGGCGGTCATCGCTACAATGCGCTGGTCGCGTTCGGCGAGGCGGATGAGCGTTTGCGCGAAGACGCTGGTGTAACTGGGCACAGGTTCTTCAGGTGCCAGAATGACACCCGTTTGCGGGTCGAAGGGGAAAAGGGGCGTGTGATACTTCCACGGGTCGGCTTCCGCATAAGGGACACCTTTGCCCTTTTTCGTGACGGCGTGAATGATGACGGGACCGCCGATGCGCAGCGCTTCGTGCAAGCACTCTATCAGCACCTCGGTGTTGTGCCCGTCAACGGGACCGAGGTAGGTGAAGCCCAACTCTTCAAACAGCATGCCCGGCGGGATGAGCCATTCCTTGATGTTGTTTTTGATGTGGCGGATGATTTCCAGCGTCACTTCGCCTGCCGCGCCCATCTTGGACAGAGCGTCTTCCACCATCCGCTTCAGTTGTAAGTAGTGAGGCTCAGACCGCAGTTTGCGCAGCCAATCGGCAGGTAGTTGGCGGTGACGCCGCAGATAATTTTCAACGGCGCCGACGGACGGAGCGATGGACATGCCGTTGTCGTTCAGGACAATGACCATGTCAGGCTTATGGTGCCCGATGTTATGCAGCGCTTCCCACGCCATCCCCTCTTCCAGCGCTGCATCGCCGATGACGCAAACGACGCGGTAGTTGACGCGCGGGTCATCGGCGGGCACGCCCGCGTTGAGCCAATGTTTGCGTGCCATCGCAAACCCCATCGCTGCCGATAAGCCCGTGCCACCGTGTCCGACGCCCCAGCAATCATGTTCGCTCTCATCACGCTTGGGGAAACCCGAAATGCCCCCCAGTTGACGCAGGGTGTGGAAAACAGGGTAGCGCCCCGTCAGCAATTTGTGCGGGTAGCCCTGATGCCCCGTGTCCAGCACGATCTTGTCGCGCGGGCTGTCAAAGACGGTGTGAATGGCGATAAAAATTTCCACCGAACCGAGCCCCGATGACAAATGCCCTCCGTTTTTGCAAACGGTGTGGACAATCGTCGCGCGGATTTCCTGCGCCAGTTGCCTGCGTTCGTCAGGTGTCAACCGTTTCAAATCGCGCGGTAAATCAAGCGTTGCCAACAACTGTCCCATCCGTGTCGCCTCCTAAGCGAGCACCCTGTCTCAGGTGTTGGGTCATGCGTTTGAAAAGTTTAGCCCAGTTTCGTCAAGGTGGGGGCGCTCTTTATCAAAGGGGCGAAAGGCGCCGATTAGAATGGTGGGCAATGTGGGGTCAACCGTAAATGCTTTTTGACGAGTTGAGGCGATGTCCGATGACCGACCGCATCGCGTGGTTCACTGTCACATGCGCTTTGCTGTCCCTTTTTGCAGCGGCGCACCCGAATTTGGACCCAGACATGTGGTGGCACTTGGCAGTTGGGGAAGAAATTCTGCGCCACCGCACCGTTTACTTCGCCGACCCATTTTCTTTCACCCAACCTGCGGTGTGGGTAAACGCGCAGTGGCTCTCGGAGGTCGTTTTTGCCTTGGTTCACCGACGGTGGGGCGTGTTGGGTTTAGAGTTCGCGGCAATGGGGCTGAAAGTCATCGCTTTTTTGGTCGTCTACGCCACGATGGATGCGCCATCCCTCACCCGCGTTTGGGTAACGCTTTTGTTCGGTTTCGGCGCTTTGCCGGCGATGGGGGGAGCAAGACCTCAGTTGGTAAGTTACTTGTTGCTGGCGCTGTTAGCCTACGGGTTGTGGCGGTGCCATACAGACGCCGAATGGGCGAGGCGCTATCCGTTAGTGTTGCCGCCGCTCTTTATGACATGGGCAAATGTGCACTCGTTTTATCCCATCGGGTTCGCTTTGTTAGGGGCGGTCGTGCTCGCTGACGCTTGGAACGAACGCGCTCAGTGGCAGCCCGCCTTGGGGGCGCGATGGCGGCGCGACATGGTGTTTGCTTTAACCGCCAGTCTCGTGGCAATGTGCTGCACCCCCTTCGGCTGGAAAAGCCCTTGGCAAGTGCTCGTCAACATCGCTCAAAGCAGCCATTTGCCCATTGAAGAGTGGAAACCCATCACAGCGATCCGTCATCCGCTCGTTTACCTTTGGGCGTTTTTGGTGCTCCTCTGGATCGCTGGAGCCGCATGGTCGTCACGGCGCATGGACGCATGGGAGTTTTTATGGGGAGCGCTGTTAACGATCGGCGTCGTCTCCGGGGTGCGGATGGTAGGCGTTTGGTGCCTGCTGATGGCACCGTTCGTGGCGCGCCATATCAGCGCGATGCTACTTCATGCCCGTAGTGACAAAGCACCCCCCTCATGGCTGCCTCAGGCTATCGCCCTCTGTTGCGCGTGGTTAGCAATTTGCGTCCTTGTTTTGCGGTTCTCACCGGCGGAGTTTGAGCACAAGGAGTGGCGAGAGTATCCCAAAGACGCCGTGCTCTGGATGCAACGCAACGGTGTCGTCGGCAACTGTTTGACCCGTTACGATTGGGGCGGTTATGTCGCGTGGCGGACGCAAGGGCGAATTCGCGTGTTCGTGGACGGGCGGGCGGACTTTTACTCGCGTGCAGTCATGTCCGACTTCCTTGCCGCTTACGGTGGGGCGCACAGGTGGCGGCAAGTCTTGGACCGCTACGGCGTTACCCTCGTCCTTGCACCCCCTGACGCCCCAATAGTCAACCTGCTGCGGCTTTGCCCCCATCAATGGCAGGTGCGTTATCGGGACAGTCAAGCAGTGGTGCTACAACGGGTTACAGCGATTTGCGGGTGTCTCCGTCAAACTTACAAAGCGGTGGGCACAACGACACCACCAGCCCGCCGGTGAGCAACTGTGCGGCATGTCGCCGTCACCATCGTGGCGATGTTTGCAGCGGCACCACTGTTCGCCAGCGACGACCGAGCGGTATCGGTGCCCGCTCCCATCGTGGCGTCCAACGCAGGCGTGAAACTGAACCTGCCCCAAGGGGCACGGGTGTTTGTGCGCGAGGTGACAGTCTTCGTTGACGGTGTGTCCGATCCCGCTTTGCGCGCCGTCGTGGAACCGCTCCTTAAAACGGCGTTGACTGAGGCGGGTTTCGTCCTTGTGGCACCGCCCCAGGGCGTGCAGCGTGAAATTGAAGAGCGCCGACGGGAACGTGAGTCCGATGAGATCCACAAAGGCTCCTTACCACCGAAAGGCAGGATCCTGCGGGAGACCGTGGAGTTGAAAGTCACGGTGCACCTTGTGCGGTCTACCAAGGAGTGGGCGGCACTGCTAGGTGAATTGCGTCGTCGGCGCATCAACATCGGAGGGTTTCTCGTCCGCAACAGAGAGACGGGCGCTGTCGTGTTCGCGGAGTTCGTGGAAAACGCTACGCAGACGACGATCGCGCAATTGGTCAGTTTCGCCAGCGACAAAGACCAAGTGCTGGCGCTCACGGGCACGCCTTTTGGTGCCGTCTTGCTGAACCGAGACAACCAGCGCCAACGCGACCTGAACGCTTTGCGGGCGGCGTTGGCGCACTTGGGTAACCTCATCAAACTCAAGGTGGCGGAGCGTGAGCCGATTAAAGGTGCCGTGCTGGGCAAGGTGGCAGGCATCACGACGACCTTTGTCGCCGTCAATGTCGGGCGGCTGGACGGGGTGCGCGAAGGTATGCTGTTTGCTGTCCATCCCGTCCGCACTGTCGGCGGCGAGCGGGTAACTTTGCCGCCTATCGCTAAATTGCGCGTCCTCGTCGTCAACGACACCAACGCCGTGTGCGATGTGGTGGAGGGCAAATTGGACGCTATCGGGGACGGCGACGAAGTGCGAGAAGTGGTGACGCCACCCAAATCGTGACGACGGCGAAAGGAGCGTGACGGGTGTTGAACCTCATCGTCATCTGCCTTGACACCTTTCGGCAGGACCATGTCAGTTTTTATCACGGTGGTCGTCCTGCCTTTAAGGATGTGCCTCCGTGCCAAACGCCGAACATAGACGCCTTTGCGCGCCAATGTGTCGTCCTTGAGAACGCCTACCCGTGCGGGTTGCCGACCATTCCCGTCCGCTACGAACTGATGACGGGCATGTTCGGTTTGCCCTATCGGGGTTGGGAACCGCTGACCCCTTACGACAAACCTATCGCCGAGATCCTGCGGGCAGAAGGTTATGTCTGCGGGCTCGTCAGCGATAACTACCACTACTTTCGTCCCTACCAGCGCACTGCCAGCATGAACTACCATCGGGGCTTTCACAGTTACCTTTGGGTGCGCGGGCAGGAATACGATGCTTTCGCTGCCCATCCGCCCAAACGATGCGTGGACGACTATGTAAACGAGCACTATCCGCCCGAATGGCGCGAGCGCATCGCTCAGTTTTTGGCGAACACCGACGCGTTTACCGATGAACGCCACTACTTCCCCGCTCAGGTCGTAGAGTTGGCGATTGACTGGCTCAAAAAGAACCGCGTCCACCGCAAGGTGTTTTTGTGGTTGGACAGTTTTGACCCACACGAACCGTGGGACCCGCCACCCCGATTTGACACCTACACCGACCCCACATATAAAGGACCGCGCCTCATTTTGCCGATGGGCGGTTGGGCGCACGAGTGGGCGACGCCTGAACAAATCCGCCACATACGCGGTTTGTATGCGGGCGAATGCGCTTTTGTAGATCACTGCCTCGGTTGGCTCTTTGACGCGCTGCAGGACTTAGGCTACATGGACGACAGCGTGATCGTGCTGCTCGCCGACCACGGTCACCCGTTGGCGGATCACGGCAAGTTCCTCAAAGGCAGCGACCGTCTGTATTCGGAGTTGCTCAAAGTGCCCTTCATGGTTTACGCACCTCATTTGCCAGCCCGTCGCACGCAAGCGTTGGTGCAATTCCCCGATGTGTTGCCGACGCTGTTAGAACTGTTGGGGTTGGGCAACCTAGCGCAACCGCTGGCAGGCAAATCTTTTGCGGCGGTGCTACGGGGTGAGACGGACGCGCACCGAACCGCTGTCATCTGCGGTTACCACGAAGCCTTTGACCGCTGCATCCGCGACGGGACTTGGAGTTACATCGTTCGCCCTGACGGGCAACCTGACGAACTTTACAACCTTGTTGACGACCCAAAGGAAACGCGCAACCTGATTGACGAACATCCCGATGAAGCCCGTCGGTTGGCGGCACAATTTGGCAGCCTCTGGTTCCGTCGCCCCATCACGGGCGTCAAAGGCGTGCAAGGGCGTTACGAACTGCTGTGAAGGACAGAAGGTGGTGGCTTTGGAAAGGGGAGCAACGGTCTTCATCGCCGACAGCCGTAATATGGCAGAAGTCGCTGACGAAAGCGTTGACCTCATTGTCACTTCGCCACCCTATTGGCACATCAAGGATTACGGCGTGGAGGGACAAATCGGCTACGGACAGACACTGCACGAATACTTGCTTGACTTGAGCCGTGTCTGGCGGGAATGTTGGCGAGTGTTGAAACCCGGACGGCGGTTATGCATCAACATCGGCGACCAATTTGCTCGTGCCGTCATATATGGGCGATACAAAGTTATCCCGCTCCACGCCGAAATCATCGCTCAATGCGAAACGATCGGCTTTGACTACATGGGCGCGATTGTTTGGCGGAAAAAGACGACGATGAGGACAACAGGTGGAGCCGTTGTCATGGGCTCATTCCCCTATCCGCCAAATGGCATCGTGGAGTTGGACTACGAGTTCATCCTGCTGTTTAAGAAACCTGAAAGGGACACAGAGCGAAAAACACAAAGCCGGACACCAACGGAAATTAAGGAAGCGTCCAAACTAACCCGTGACGAGTGGAAGGAATTTTTCAGCGGGCATTGGGAGTTTGCAGGGGAACGACAAGTGATGCATGAAGCCATGTTCCCCGAAGAGTTGCCGAGAAGGCTCATCCGCATGTTCTCGTTCGTCGGCGAAACCGTCCTTGATCCGTTTTTGGGCAGTGGAACGACTGTCAAGGTCGCCTTAGAGTTGGGGCGCAACGCTATCGGCTACGAAATTCAACCTGCTTTTGAGTCTATTATTCGGCGGAAACTTGGCATCACCGAAAATGCCCTCCTGACTCCGCCTGTGACCGTCATCCGTCGCAAAGAATTTTTGCCACCCGTTGACCCGCCCCCAGATTACGCCCCACAAGTGAAAGACGCAAGACCCCTTGTTGACCCAAAGGACTTGAAGTTTGGCGAAGAAGTGACCTACAAAGTCACTGACATCGTGGACGAACGCACCTTACGGATGGACAACGGTCTAATAGTGCAACTTTTAGGCATTGTCGTGCCAACTGAACGGAGAGAACTCGCCATCGCCTACTTACGCAAGTTCCTCTTGGGAAAGCGGGTCGTGTTAAAGTTTGAGCGTCCACCTGAAGCAAACGGTGCACCTTTGTCCGCTTACCTTTACTTGACCAACCGCCTGTTCGTAAACCGCAAGATGATTGAAATGGGCTTGGCAGATGCTGACCGAACAATTTGGCATCGCTACCGCGATAGATTTTTGGCATCAGAGAGGAAAAGAATTGACATACATTCGTCAGTATCGCACTAAATTTTTAAAGCGAGGAGGCAAGGGCAGATGTTAGTCCGCTTTGTGACTGACCGTCAGGAAACTTCCCGATATGGTGTGGAAGATGTTCTGGATGCCGTTATTTGGGGCGATGCCTTGCAAGTGTTGCCTAAACTCCCCGATGAGATGGCTGATATGGTTTTTATTGACCCTCCATATTTTCTGCAATTACCGCAAAAGCGTTTGCTGCGTTGGAAAGTGAAAACGGTCGTGGAAGGCGTGGATGAAGACTGGGATAAGTTCGCAAGTTTTGAGGACTATGACCAATTCATCACTGCCATTCTGAAAGAGGTAAGGCGCGTCATGAAAGCAACGGCAACTGTTTGGTGCATAGGAACCTACCACAACATCCACAGAATTGGCAAGTTAATGCAGGATTTGGGTTTCTGGATTTTGAACGATGTCGTTTGGGTGAAAACCAATGCTATGCCTAACTGGCTGAATGTCCGATTTACAAATGCCACTGAGACGCTCATTTGGGCAGTCAAAGACAAGAGCGTCAAAGGTTACACATTCAATGCGGAGATGGCTCGCCGGTTCTCAAAAGGCAAATTAGCCTTAAATGTGTGGGAGTTGCCAATTTGTATCGGTGAGGAGCGGTTGAAAGATGAAGAGGGTAAAAAATTGCATCCGACACAAAAGCCTAAAGCCCTCTTGGAGCGCGTCATACTGGTTTCAACAAAGGAAGGAGATATTGTCCTTGACCCACTGGCAGGGACTGGCACTACGGGAGTTGTGGCGAAAAACCTCAATCGGCATTTTGTGATGATTGAAAAGCAAAGGGAGTATGTAGAGGCGTGCCTAAAGAGGTTAAACCAAGAAACC
>BEHT01000060.1 GCA_002898575.1 bacterium HR17 | reverse complement strand
TCGTTCGGAGGGCGGCTCTCCTGAGCCGCCGAGAAGCAAGCGGCGCATCAGGAGATGCGCCCTCCGAGATGCCGAGGGTTCGTTCGGAGGGCGGCTCTCTGAGCCGCCGAAGAGAGCAAGCGGCGCATCAGGAGATGCGCCCTCCGAGATGCCGAGGGTTCGTTCGGAGGGCGGCTCTCCTGAGCCGCCGAAGAGAGCAAGCGGCGCATCAGGAGATGCGCCCTCCGAGATGCCGAGGGTTCGTTCGGAGGGCGGCTCTCTGAGCCGCCGAAGAGAGCAAGCGGCGCATCAGGAGATGCGCCCTCCGAGATGCCGAGGGTTCGTTCGGAGGGCGGCTCTCTGAGCCGCCGAAAAGCAACGCCGTCAAAAACCGACACCGCCCATCAGTGTTCCAACTTTTTCCCGTTCGCGTTCCGTCGCCTCTCGCAGTTGCCCTGCGAACATGACTAACACGCGGTCGCTCAACGCCAACACTTCGTCTAAGTCCGTAGACACCAACAGTATCGCCGCGCCGTCGGCTCGCCGGCGGCGCAACAATTCGTGCACTGTCAGCGTTGATGCCACATCTAATCCCTGTGTCGGGTTGACAAGGATGAGCAGCGCGCTTTGTTCCGCCAACGCCATCGCCAACACCCATCGCTGCCGGTTGCCCCCCGACAACACGCCCAGCGGCGTGTCCACATCGGGTGCGCGAACGCCGAAGCGTTGTCGCCATACTTCTGCCAGCAAACGCATTTGAGTCCAATCCAGCCCAATGGACTTTTCCGTCGCTTGCACCCGCAGTGCGACATGCCACACCAAACTCCAATCGGCAACCGCAAAACGCCGCAGCGGGTCAGGTGGCAGAAGGGCGGCGCCGTTGCGCCACCATGCCTGCGGCGTTGACGGCGCGGGGCGCCCGTTGAACCGAACTTCTCCGCGCTCTTTGGGACGCAACCCCCAGAGCGCTTCTACCAATTCCTGCTGCCCGTTCCCGTCCACGCCTGCGATGCCGACGATTTCACCTGCATGCACCGTGAAAGTTGCGCCTTTGACTGCCCACCGCCCATCGTCACCCCGCACCCACACATCGCACACCTGAAACACCGTTTGCCCGCGCCGCTTGTCCGTCGGGGCAAAAGTTGTCGGTAACGCCTCACCGACCATTAGCCGCGCTAACTGGTCTGTCGGTGTCGTCGCCGGCACAGTCGCCACCTTTTTGCCCTGCCGCAGCACCGTTACGCGGTCGGCGACTTCAGCGACTTCGTTGAGCCGATGGGTGATGACGATGACCGCCCGCTTCTCACTGACCAACTGTCGCAGCAGCGCGAACAAACTTTGCGTTTCCTGCGGCGTCAACACGGAAGTCGGTTCGTCCAAGACGAGCACTTTCGGTTGCACCGCCAACGCCTTTACGATTTCCAACCGTTGTCGTTCGCCGACCGACAGCGCCGCCACTTCCACGCCCCAGCGCATTTGCCAGCCCAATTCGTTTGCGATTGCTTTTGCCCGCTGCACTGCCGCGCGGTCGTGCAACGCCAACTGCAGATTTTCGTCGGCAGTCAACGGCAGCACGAGGGTGAAAGTTTGCGCGACCATCCCGACGCCATACCGTTGCGCTTCGCTCGGCGCAAACCGCGTAACGCGTTGACCGTCAACCCACACTTCGCCCTCATCGGGTTTCAACCGTCCCGCCAAAATGCGCATCAGCGTCGTTTTGCCTGCTCCGTTCTCGCCCAGCAACGCGTGCACTTCACCTGTCGCCACTTCAAAATCCACACCGTCCAACGCCGTCACCGTCGCAAACCGCTTGACGATACCACGCATTTGCACCAGCGCCATGGCGTCACCTGCCCGTGTCACAACCTCGGCAAATCAACGGGAACGCCGTGCTGCTCCGCCGATTGCTTCGCGCCTTCAATGAAGGCGACGATTTGCAGCGTTTCGGCGATATCCGACGGCGGCTTGCGCGTTTGGAACATCGTCACGACCCGCTTGAGCAATTCGCGGTAGATGAAACGCCCATCAATCGTCGTCGCCCACGCCTGCCTCTCGCAGAGGACCGTAAAGCCGTAAGCGTGTGCACCTTTACGGATGCCCCGCATCGTTCCGATACGCCCGTCCTCCCATTCGCCGACGACCACCTCGCCGTCGTCGTGGTAAACGCACCTGACCCTGCGGCAACCCTTGCCCATCAGCGCAAAGAGTGTCTCAACGCCGTGGATGCCGTAGTGGAACAGCGCGGGGTTGCGTGGATGCGTCGGCGCAGGCGAAAACGCGTCGGCGGCGACGACTTTGCCCCACGCGCCAATTTGCTCGTGCACGCGCTGCACTTCCAACGCGTAGCGCAACGACGAACTGGAAAACAGCGGTGCGTTGTGCCTGACAGCGATGTCTACCATCCGTAACGCATCGCTCAGCGAACACGCGAACGGTTTGTCCACGAAAACGGGCATGCCTGCTTCAAGGAACGGCTTTGCCCGCTCCAGATGCACGCTGCCGTCTTGCGACAACACCATCACCGCATCCACTTGAGAGAACAAATCCTGCAGGCGGTCGACGAAAACGACGCCCATCTCACGCAAAATGCGGTTGTATTCGCGGTGTCGCTCTTCGGGGACGATAGCGGACGGCGCCGTCCATGCCGCCACGACCCTCGCCCCATCAACCCACTGTTCTTCGGCGATGCCGATGTGATTGACCCGCTTCGTGAACTCAACGGCGTGCGAAGTGTCCGTGTCCACGATGCCGACCCGCACCATAGCGCTTTGCCCCTTTCCGTCGCGTGAACTTTGTGCGACGCTTACGCCGTCTAAACGATGGCACACTTCTGATGGCGGGGAGTGATGACGCCATGCGGTGCCGATGGCTCATCGGCATCACGGTGGTTGCTGTGTCGGTCGTCTTCTGCCTTGCGGCGTGGCGGCACGCGACGGCGCTCAAAGTGCGTCGTACCGTCACCGCTGAACTTCCGCGCAGCCTCAACACCCTCGCCAAAACCGATTTGGACGCCGATGGCGCCCCCGAACTTTTGGTGACTTGCGCGACGGTGTGGACGACCAGTAATTTCGTCTGGCACATTAGCGACCGCGATGGTATCGCCGACCCCCGCATCTGGCTTATCCGTTCCCCGCAGAAAAACCCGAAGGTGACGCAACTGCCGTATGTCTGTCGGTTGACCTTCCCGACGACCTTGCCGCCGCTGCGAGCGGTGCCCGTTGAAGATGGCGAATGGCGCGACTTTGGTGCTTTTCGGCAGTGGCTGCCGCGACGGCTGGGTTGGCTGCAAATGCGTGACGGAAAAATGCACTTTGAACCCTTCTGCGCGACCGGACAGTTCACACAACAACTGGTGACTGGCAGCGAAACAGCGACCTTGTTCATCTTCAACGACCTGAGGCTTATCTCGTCCTCTCCGTCCACTGTCCAGCGCCAACGAAATCTCTCCCAACGCTTCGCTTTTCGTTTGCACCCTGACGGCACATGGCAACGGCTTGACCCAATGAAAATCCGTCCGCCGACGAGAAATTATGTCCTGACTGCGGCAGGCGATTTTGACGGTGACGGATTGACAGACACAGTGATACACCAATCCAAACGGCTGAAACGACAGTCAGAGCAATGGTTGGAAGTGCGTTGGGGCAATGGCGCTTCTGCCACCCTACTGCCTGCAAAGTTTTCCGACCTTGAGAGGTTTAATGCGACCGATGTGGACATGGACGGACGCGGGGAAATCGTGACCATTGACTCTTCTCTGAGTCACTGGCGGTTAACCGTTTGGCAATTCCGACCTGCTGAGCATCGCTTTGTCCCCCTCGCTCAATTGACATCACCGTTACCTGTTCAACTTTCAACACCAACTCAATCGTCGGTCAGCAGCACGACGGTGAAACCACCGCAACCGCCGGCTGTGCTTGAACCGACCTTTTATGTCGCTGACATTGATGGCGATGGGCTCAAAGACTTTATCGTGGTTTGGACGAAGTCGAGGTTTCCCCACGTCACCTGCGGTTTGAGCGTGCCCTACCTACCGCCTCCCGAATGCGTTGCTGTGCAAGTCGTTTGGTGGCAGGGCAAAAATTTGCGGTCGCGTTCTTTTCTTGCCCATGAAGTTGCTTTCCCAAAGTCGCCGACAAGTCTTTGGACGCTAAACGACCATCGGCTCGCTGTCGTAGAAGGGAGTCACCAAAAACGCCGCCCTACATTCCGCCTGTTTTCCTTGCATCCTTTGCGGGTGCAACTTTGGGAAACAGAGAGGGAACAACGATGTGCAATCTTGCGGATTCCTGACGGCGATGCTGCACTGGATTTGCGGCGCTGGACGAAGACGGTAGAGTTGCCTGCGTCCTTGCGCTTGTGGGGCGATTGGGATGGAGACGGACATCTTGAGTTGTTGCTGGAGCAAACATTTGTTCAAGCGCCGCTCTACCTCACCCCTTTCCGCAAAACGCCCGTTCCCGCTCAAACTGTCACCCACAGCGTCCTTTACCTTGTCCGCTGGGACGGAGACAAACTGCGCTGGGCAAAACTCGCCCCGCCATCGCCCGCTAAAGTCGTCAGCATCTTGCCCTTGTCAGCGCGGGACGGAATCGCCCTTTTCGTCCTTTGGCAAACCCGCGATAAGACGCTCCTTGAACGCATCTACTGGTGACCGTCACCTTTCGGGCACACTAACTTGGGGCATCTCAAAAGCCCCAACCGATGCTGACGCTGAAACGCTTCAGCCAAATCCAACCGACCGTGATCCATCCGTCCCGCCACTGATGTGTCAGCAGCAGGTGCGATTGGCGTCCGTCGTTCATCGCCAGCAAGTTCCAATGCGGGTTGATGTGCCAGTAAACGCCGAACGGGACATTGAAACCATCGTCCCATTCCGAATACGCCAGCGATACATATGGCGCTAACTGCGTTTGGGGCAAAGTTTTGGCGACGGTCAGGTAATACATCTGGGTTCCTTCGGGCGAGCCGACGCGGTCGCTGGAAGTGCCCAGCGAAATCAGCGGCGTCGTTTTCGTTTCGCTCGTCAGGTCGTAAGTCAACCGCAGTGGGTTGAACTCCTTCGCAGCCGGGTTCCACTCTACGCCGACGAGCAACTTACGGTTGACGCGATAATCCAGCGTCCACCGCCAGCGCGGACGGGACAACTTGGTGTCAATGAACCGCACCGTCAGCGTCCACCGTTTTTGCAAGTTGCTCGCACCGAGCAACTGACCCTCGCCGGGTCAGCCCGTTCAACTGGGCGCGCTGGCAATCTCTTCCCGTTCCTTCGGTTGTGTCGCCGTCGGCACCTGCTGCCCCCAACCGACGGTTGCTACGACGCTGGCGAGTAGTAACAGCCAAGTCAAGCGCACCCGTTGCTCACCTCCGCCCTTTTGAACCCTGACGGCTGTCGTTTCTGGGGGAGCACTTCCTTAAGATAGCGCTCAGCGCAATGCAGCGGTTTGGTGCGGTCACTCCCTGCGATGCAGCACAAACCTTTGGCTGCGGCTGTGGCGTTGTCCCTCTCCGTTGCATCACCCATCGCGGGCGCGACCCAATGCGCTCAGACTCCGTCGCGATGCCGCGTTAAAGTTTGCTGCGGGAAAGGGGGCGATGAACGGTGTGTCGGTTGATAATTCGTTTGGTGGCACTGTGCGGTTGGCTTGCGGTGATAAGTGTCACGGGGATGGCGCAAAAAAGGGAGACGGTTCGGGTCGGTGCGGCGAGCATCAGCGTCGTCCGCGACCGCTTCGGCGTGCCCCACATTTTTGCCCCCAGCCTTTACGGCGTCTTTTACGGCAGCGGTTATGTGCAAGCGCAGGACCGATTGGCGCAAATGGAACTTTATCGGCGCACAGCGAGAGGCGAACTGGCGGAACTGATGGGTGAAAGCGCGTTGGAGCAAGACAAACAGCGGCGCATCTTAGGCTACACCGAAGCGGAACGCTGGGAGCAATTCGCCGCCCTCAGCGCCGAGGAGCAACTGGTTTTGAAAGCCTTTGCCGACGGCGTGAACGCCGTTATCGCCCAAGTCAATGCGGGCAAACGCCCGATGCCTCAACGGCTCAAAGCGTTGGGCGTCACGCGATTGCGCGCGTGGAAACCGACCGACACCATCGCCATCGCCCACATGATGGCGGAGCGGTTCGGCAGTTCAGGCGGCGAAGAGTTGCGGATGCTACAGTTGCGGCTCTATCTGCAACTGAAGTTTGGCGCGCAAGCGATAAGCGTCTTGGACGATTTAGCATGGCAAAACGACCCGACGGCACCGACGACGGTGACGGACGGGATGCGGGGCGGAGGACGCGGGACGGAGAAACGGAAAACTCAAGCGCTCGTCCCCTGCCCTGCGTCCCTCGCCCCACTCGTGCACGCTACCCGCATCGCAGAGGAGTGGGACAGTGTGCAATGGTGCCGGCGGCTCGGTCTGTTCACGCGCTTTGGCAGTTACGCGATGGTCGTCGCACCGGAAAACTCTGCGACAGGCAAGCCGCTTTTAGTTGGCGGTCCACAAATGGCGACGGGCACGCCGTCCGTCGCCTACGAAATCGCCCTCTATTGCCCCAAGTTTCAGGTGCGCGGCATGACTTTCGCGGGCATCCCCATCGTGCTCATCGGCATGAACCGTCATTTGGCGTGGACGACGACCAGCGGGGCAGGCGACAATGTGGACATCTTTGCCGAGCACTTGAGCAAGGACAGCAAATACCGCTACCTGTATCGGGGCGAATGGCGACCGATGGAGCGGCGCGTGGAACTCATTTTCGTCAAGGGTAAAGCGGAGCCCGTGCAGGTGGAAGTTTGCCGAACGGTGCACGGCGTCGTCCTCAGTTGGGACGAAAAGGCAGGCATCGCTTACGCCCGAGCGAAAGCCTATCAGGGCAAAGAGTTGGGCGCGCTCACTGCCATCTACGCTTTCCACAAAGCGACGAGCCTTCGCGCGTTTGCCGATGCGTGTCGGCACATCGCCACCAGCCACAACTTCTTTGTCGCCACAAAAGACGGTGACATCGGCTTTTGGTTTTGCGGTCGCTATCCGGTGCGCGCCGAGGGCGTTGACCCGCGCTTTCCGACGCCGGGCACGGGCGAATTTGACTGGCAAGGTGTCATCCCCTTTGGGAAATTGCCGCAGCAAATCAACCCGCCGCAAGGTTTCTTCGCTAACTGGAACAACAAGCCTGCTGTTTGGTGGGACAACGGCGATTTGCCGCGTTGGGGTGCCGTCCACCATGTCAAGCGCATCGCTGACTTGCTCCGCAGCAAACCCCGACTCACGCTGGACGATTTGCGCCGTTTCGTCGTGGACATTGAAGGCTACGATGTGCGGGCGGACTTTTTCAAGCCTTTGCTGTTGCGTGCCCTTCATCGGGTTGCGCCCGATGACCTTGAAATGCGGATGGTCGCTGATTTGCTCCGGCGATGGGACAATCAGCGCAGTGAAGGTAGCGTCGCAGCGACGGTCTTTGAGGCGTGGTTTGACGCGCTGCAGGAGGTCGTGTTCGCTGACGACTTGGGCGATTTCGGCGACAAAAACTTGTTCCGCACCGCTATCCAGCCGAGTTTGCTGTGGTATGTGCTGGCGGACAAACCGCCCCGCAAGTTGTCGCGGGATTACTTGAACGGTGAGGGCAAAGACGCCGCAATGGTGCGGGCACTGCGAACGGCGTTGGAGCGGTTGCGTAAGGAACGGGGCGAACTGGTCAATTGGGGTTTTCGCAAACCGCTGTGGCGATTTGACCCCTTGCCGCCCGTTCCTGGACCCAATCGCGGCGCTTACATCCAACTTGTGGAAGTTGCCGACCCACCGCACGGCTTCAACATCCTGCCGCCCGGTCAAAGCGAAGACCCGCAATCGCCCCACTACGCCGACCAACACCCGTTAGCCTTGCGCTGGCAATTTAAAGCGATGGTGTGGGAGCGACCGTGAGCCAAACCGTTGCACGGAATTTGCGACGCATCGTCGGCGATGCGGTTGTGCCGTCGGTCGTTGGGTTAACAGCAGGGTTGACGGCGGCAGCCGGGTTGGGATGGCTGTCAGGGGTCGCGCCCGTCGCTGTGCTGCATGCCCTTTGGCAAGGGGCGTTCGGTGACCGTTATGCCGTTGCGGAAACGCTGGTCAAGGCGACCCCGATTTTGCTGGCGGGGTTGGGCGTTGCGATTGCCTTTCGCTGCGGCGTTTGGAACATCGGCGCGGAAGGGCAACTGTTGCTGGGGGCGTTGGCGGCGACCGCCGTCGGGACGAAGGTGGCGCTGCCGGCAGGTGTGCACCTGATTGCGGCGCTTTTGGCAGGAACGATCGGCGGTGCGATGTGGGCGTCGGTGGCGGCGTGGTTGCGCCTTCGGCGGGGTGTCAACGAGGTCGTCGCCACTTTGCTGCTCAACTTCATCGCTGCCGCTTTGGTCGGTTACGCTGTTCACGCGCCGCTGAGAGAAGACGCGGGCGTGTTGCCCCAAAGTGATCTGCTGCCACCGTCTGCGCGGTTGCCGTTGTTGTTGCCACCGACGCGGTTGCATGCAGGTTTCCCGTTGGCGTTGTTGTTGGCGTTTGCGGTGCACATCGCGTTGGAACGCACCGTTTGGGGTTTTCGGCTCAGCGCTGTCGGCGCTAACCCGCTGGCGGCGCAAACTTGGGGCATCGCGACGGGACGCATGATGACGGTGGCGCTGCTCGTCAGCGGCGCATTGGCAGGGCTGGCGGGAGCGACGGAAGTCTGCGGCGTGACCTATCGGCTGTTTGAAAAGTTTTCGCCTGGCTACGGTTACACGGCGATTGTTGCCGCCCTCGTAGCACAGTTGTCAGCAGCGGGGCTTATTCCCGCAGCTGTTTTGCTGGGCGCCATCAATGCGGGCGGAGCGGCATTGCAGCGGTTGTTAGGGCTCTCGCCAACGCTCACTTGGGTCATTCAAGCCGCCTTGCTGTTGCCTTTCGCCATCCGTTGGCGAACGCAATGGAAGGGCAAGCAATAGTGCGCTGCCAACCGTTAACACGGCGGGCGCACTAACATGCGCCCCTACGCTTTTCTTCGGCGCTGGACGGCAAGACATAGTGTGGGACGAGGTGAACGGGGTCATCCGGGTGCGGGTTTTCGCTCCATCGCCGCCACGCCGCCATCGCAATCGCCACGGCATTGGGCGGTTGTGCCATTAGCGGAACGGCGATGCCTTTCGCTGCCCTCAGCGGTGCTAACATCGCCGGCGTGCCCGCGGGCAAAACGCCTGCAAAAACGATGTGCCGTTCTGGGCGTTCCTGTAACTGATGCACCAATGTAGGGAAATCGCATGCGAAGTCATCAACGATGCGGTGGGGTGTGCTGTCGCTGACGCGAAACAGGGCGGCGTAAACTTCCGTCGGTTTGGTCGGACGGGATGGCGAGACGGACACGAGCAAACTGCCGTCAGGCGCGTTAGCCGTCAGCGCCACTGCATCCAGCGTCAACACACCCAACAGCGGTTTGTCCAACGCCATCGCCAGCCCTTTCGCAAACGCCACACCGACCCGCACGCTGGTGAACGAACCCGGTCCGAGCGAAACGGCGAACAAGCCGATGTCGGTCAGCGCCGTGCCCGCTTGGTGTAGCGTCGCTTGCACTAATGCGGGCAAGCGCTGGGTCAGGGTTTGATAGGCGTGAACGCACAAGGCAGCGCGCACGGGTTGCTCTTTGGCGCTTGCACCGTCCCAAACGCAAACGCTGGCGATTTCCCCCGTCGTTTCCAGCGCCAGCAGCAACATGCGTACTCGCCCCTTCGGGAGTTGAGTTTCCCTTTCAGCAATCTTTCGGAGGGTGCGTCTCCCGACGCGCCGTTTTTCGGCGGCTCAGAGAGCCGCCCTCCGAATGTCTCGGAGGGCGCATCTCCTGATGCGCCGCTTTCTCTCTTCGGCGGCTCAGGAGAGCCGCCCTCCGAATGCCTCGGAGGGCGCGTCTCCCGACGCGCCGTTTTTCGGCAGCTCAGAGAGCCGCCCTCCGAATGTCTCGGAGGGCGCATCTCCTGACGCACCGCTTTCTCTCTTCGGCGGCTCAGAGAGCCGCCCTCCGAACGCCTCGGAGGGCGCATCTCCTGATGCGCCGCTTTCTCTCTTCGGCGGCTCAGGAGAGCCGCCCTCCGAA
>BEHT01000059.1 GCA_002898575.1 bacterium HR17 | reverse complement strand
TTCGGCGGCTCAGAGAGCCGCCCTCCGAACGCCTCGGAGGGCGCATCTCCTGATGCGCCGCTTTCTCTCTTCGGCGGCTCAGGAGAGCCGCCCTCCGAATAAACCCCATCATTCAACACAACACAACCGCGCTATCAACTGCGCGTATCGCTCGCCGTGCGGGATGAAGTGCAGGCGACGCCCGTCGGCGATGTGCTCAAAGCGGATGTCCAAGCGTTCGGGGGGCAGCGCATCGGCGATCAAATCCGCCCACTCAATCGCGACGACGCCGCCCCGTTCAGCGTAGTCCCACAGCCCGATTTGCCGCTGCACTTCATCGGCGGGCAACCCCTGCAAACGGTACGCGTCCACATGGAACAGTGGCAGCCGTCCTGCGTATTCGCGCACGAGGACAAAGGTCGGGCTGATAACGCCCTCGGCGATGCCCAAGCCTTGCGCCAATCCCTGCACGAAAGTCGTTTTGCCCGCTCCCAATTCGCCCATCAAGCACAACACTTCGCCGCCCGTCAGCAGCGCTGCCAGCGATGCACCTAAAGCCTTCGTCTCGTCTTCGCCGCGCGTTTCCACGATCAGCACGGTCGTTCACCCGAACGCTGTAGAGTTGCCGTCAACCCGGCGACGGTGATGGCGAGACCGATGCAACTCAAAAACATGCCGACGGCGAAACTGGATGGGAAGTAGAGCCACACGAATTTGCCGTTGCTGTTCAGCAGCCGACACGCCCGAAACGCCCCGTTGGCAACGGCAGCTGGCAGCGCTTGCCATCGGCGGTCGCTTGTCTGCCCGAAGGCACGCCAGCTAGGGTAAGCGGTGTCGCACAAAACGAGCCAAACGCCAGTGCCCACTGACGCTGTCGTTTGTGCGCTGACGGAAATCACGATGAGCGCATCGGCATCGCGAACGATGTGAGCGGCGACAGCGGGTTGAGAGCGTTCAGGTTCATTCGCCACGATAACGGCTTCACTGCAGCGCAAGCGGGGCAGGTATGCTAAAGCGTTGTCAGCCGTCGGTGCGAAATGCAGCCGCGACGGAACGAACACGCGGTGGGCGTTAGGCGGCTCCACCGCCTTCGCAGGTTCGGTCACCGTCACGATGGCGGAGGCACCGACGCATTGCGCCAATTTTTCGGCGTCCGATACGGACACAAAGCGGCGGGGTAGCAAAATCATGTTGCCATTTTCTAAGGGACACGGGTTGCCGTCGCTGAACAGCGCCATGACAGTTTTGTGATGACGCAGCAGCAGGGAATCGTAGTTGCGCGCATCGGCAAAGCGGTCGCTCAACAGCAGCGCGCTGTTGGGCGGCAACCACGCGTGGGGATAGCGCTCCAAACTCCAATCGCCGCCGATGAGCAAAAAACGGACGGGACGGGGGACGCGAGATGCAGAGCGAGAAGCGATGAGGTGTTGTAGGTGGCGGTCGGCGATGTTCAAAGCGCGCTGGGTGATGGACGGGCGAGTGGTGGGAATTTGCTGGACGGCGAACCACGCCAGTTCGCCGATAAGTAAAACGACAACGCCGTAGCGGAACAGGGGTGACGGGCGACGAACGAGATGACGGCAACCGAGGGTGTAAAGGGCGACGGCGCCGATGCCCGCCACCACGCCTGCGTTTTGCGCCAGCACCGTCACAACCCATGCGCCCCACGCGAAATCGGGCAGGCGTTGGCTGAGCCATTGCCCGATGGCGCCGATGGCGGTTGCAGGGGCGAGGAGCGCCACGGCGAGAGCGCCGACGGCAAGCCGTCGCAACCGCACAGCGTCTCGCACCACGGTGTCCAACGCTACAGCTGCCAATAAGCCTGCTGCCAATTGGCACAGAAACACGGCGCGAGTGGGCGTTCCGAGTTGGGCGAAACCGGGCAGCGAAAAGTAGAGGGGCAAGTTGAGAGTGGAACCCGACGCCAACATTGCGCCCAACAAGAAGAGCGCGCCAGCGTGCAATCGCGCCAGTGTGTGAGGGGGCTGCAGACGACGATGCAGCAAAGGAACGAGGGCTAACGCAAGCACCCCCCACCCTGCATAGGCGCAATAGTCAGCGAAACTCTCCTTGCCAAAGTAACTGCCGTCCATCGGGTTGCCGAAGGCAAAAGGCAGCGTCAATGTCGCCCAGTCAAGCAGCGTCAAGCCCCGCTGGGCAAAAGCACGGTAGCCGTCCCAAGTCGGCGGCGCATGGCGATGGGTCAATGGCGTCAGTTCCAGAGTCGGAAGCAGTTGCCCGCTCGCTAACAACGCCGCAAGCGCACCGATGGCAGCGACGCTGATGAGCCATTGAGGCGCGAAACGGCGATGGGCAATGACTTCAATGCCGGCGCAAAGCGTCAGTCCGAGCAGGGCGTAAAGGGCGATTTGCCCGTGCCCTGCCAGTAGCAATAGCGTTAGCGCAACGGCGCAGCCTGCAGCGCAACGCACCGCGGCGTCCCAACGGTTGTCGGCGATAGCGGTGACGAAGCGGCGAAAGAGCCAAAGTATAAGGGGCAGCCACGCCGCGGTCGCAGGTAAAGTCGGCAGCAACGCCCACGCCGTTTGGAACGAACCCAACCCGTAAGCGGCTGCGGCGATGAGGCTGGACGACCGCGAAACGGCAAGGGAGCGGGCAAGGAGGTAAGCGCCGGCGAGCGCCAATAAGGTGTGCAGGAACGCCAACCACGCCATCAACCGTGCGGAACGCAACGGCAACGGAGCGCGTAAAAGTCGGGACAACCATTGCCCTAACAGTGTCGGCAGGTAAAGGCTTTGTGTTTGCGGGTTGGCGAGGAACGGAAAACCGCAACCGATACGGTTCGTCCAGAGCGGAAGGCGACCGTCTATGAGTTGGCGCATCGCTTCTGTGCGCCATGCCCAAAACTGCCCGATGCCATCCCACCAGAGCGCGTTCCACGCTGTCGGGCGCAACTGCGAGCGCATCGTCGGCGCAATCAGCGCAAAGTAACCTTCGGGCAAAGGCAGTTCGCCTAACACGATTGCGCGCCAATGGGGGACGAGCGCCAGCGCGGTCAAGGCGACGGGAACAAGCCAACGACGCTGACCCGTCATCGTTTGCCCCCTTCCCTACCTACTGAGGGCAATGAGCGTGACGCCGATGCAGATGACGACTAAACCGGCGACGCGCAATGGCGGAATGGCTTCGCGGAACAGCAGCCACGCCAACAAAAACACGATGACTTGGTTGGCAGCGACGAAAGGGTAAGCGAAACTCAGCCCTTTGCTCCGCACGACCATGACATAAAACACTGACGACACTGCGTAAGCGCTCAAGCCTGCCAACACACCGGGCGAGAGCATCAACCGCGTTGCCGTCGCCACCAAACCGCTGCCTGCTTCGGCGTTGGTGACGCCATATTTGATAAGCGCTTGCCCGATGCCACCCAGCAGTGTGGCGATGATGATTTGCGCTAACGGGTCGGTGAGCAATGAGCGCAAGGTTGTAGCCACCATCGGTCTCACCCCGTAGGAGCGAAAGTGCGTCGTGCGAAAATGTAACGCAGGCGGAAGTCAACCGTGGGGGCAAAGCGCTGCAAATTGCTGCACAATAACGGTGCTTGTCAAAGGAGGTTCCCGACGATGGTGCGGGCATTGCTGCGCAGCATGAAGGTGACTTTCAGCCATTTGTTCAAGCCGAAGGTGACGGTGCAGTATCCCGACGAACCCGTCAAAGTCGCGCCCCGCTTTCGGGGACGGCACATTTTGCGGCGCTGGGACGACGGGCTGGAGCGCTGTATCGGTTGTCATCTGTGTTCCGCCGCTTGTCCCGCTGACGCTATCACGGTCATCGCTGAAGACAACCCGCGCGATAACCCGATTTCGCGGGGTGAACGCTACGCCAAGGTCTACCAGATTGACTTGCTGCGGTGTATCTTTTGCGGCTACTGCGAAGACGCTTGTCCCGTCAACGCGATCGTGCTGGGACCCGTGTTTGAGTTGTCGGCGTATCGGCGTGAAGACTTCATCGTCAACAAGGAAGATTTGCTGGAGCCGCACCCTCGCAGTTTCGTGAAGGACACGTTCTTTGACAGCACGCTGTATGACCGCCCCTACCTGCCCGTGCCGAGTTTGCGGGACACGGAAGGGCTGGTGGAAAATCGGCAGCGGGAAATTGAAGAATCCGTCCGCAAGGGCACACCTCCCATCGCCTTGTGAGCGACTGAGTGGCGAGATGGTGCCGACCATGTTTTGGGGTGCGTGGGCATTAGCAGCGGTGTTGACGGCGGCGTTGACTTGGTGGCTGTTGCCCCATTTGCGGCGTTTGAAAGGTGCAACGGTGCGGGAAGATGTGCCCGAACGCCACCGCCTCAAAGCCGGCACGCCGACTTTGGGCGGGGTGGCGTTCGGGTTGGCGGTGCCGATTAGCGCCATCGTTGGCGCGTTATTTGCGGTAGAGCGTTCCAGCCTGCCGACGGTGTCGGTCTGTGTGGGGGCGATGGTCAGTTTTGCGGCGTTGGGGTTGGCGGACGATTGGGCGAAACTGCAGCGGCGCAAAGGCTGGCGGACGCAACCCAAGTTGGCGGCGCAAACCGTGTTGGCGCTCTTTTGGACTGCCCTCGGTTGGCGTTACCGTCCCGATGATTTGCCCTTTTTGCCGACATGGGCGGCGTTTCTTTTCTCGGTGCTGCTTTTGCTGGCGACGGTGAACGGCGTGAACATCGCCGATGGATTGGACGGGTTGGCAGCGGGCTTGACGGCGATTGCAGCGTTGGCGGTGGCGTTGACCGCCATGCAACGCGGGCACGACGCGGCGGTGGTGTTTGCATTGACCTTGTGTGGCAGTTGCTGCGGTTTCCTCATCTTCAACCGCTACCCCGCCAAAGTCTTTATGGGCGACACGGGGTCAATGGCGTTAGGTGCGGGTCTGGCAATGGCGGCGATGACGGGGGGAGCGACTCTGCCCTTTCTCGTCATCGGCGCAGTGTTTTGGTTAGAGCAGGCGACAGTCGTGTTGCAAGTGGCTTACTTCAAGTGGACGAAGCGGCGCTGGGGCGAAGGGCGACGGCTTTTCCCGATGACGCCCATCCATCACACTTTTGAGTTGTGGGGTTGGCGTGAGCCGACGATTGTCGCTGCCTTTTGGGGGGCGGGCGCCATCGCGGCGCTGTTGGGCGTGCTGTGCCGTTAAAAGAGGGCTTGGCGAATTTCGTCAGGCGCCTTCAGCGCCATCGTCAATTGGGCTTCCGCCACCAGTTTGTCACCGACGAAGGCTTCCGCTTTGACGAAGCAGATGTTGGCGCGTATCGCTGTCACCTCGGCTTGCACCACCAGTTGGTCGCCGGGGATGACGGGTTGGCGGAAGCGGGCTTTGTCCACGCCGACCAGATAGCCTGCCATGCCTCGGTTCTCGGGCACGCTCAAGATAGCGATGCCGCCGACTTGCGCCATACACTCCAAAATCAGCACGCCAGGCATGATGGGTGCTTGCGGGAAGTGTCCCTGAAAAAACCACTCGTTGACCGTCACGCCCTTGACGCCCACCGCCCGCTTGCCCGGTTCCAATTCCGTCACGCGGTCCACCAACAGAAAAGGGAACCGGTGCGCCAGCAACTCCTGAACCTGTAACACGCTCAATTCACCCTTGGTTACGACCATCGTCCCTTCGCCTCCTGAGCCACCATGTGCCACAAAGTTTGGCAGACGCGGTAGTGCAACCGATGCCCACTGGCATGGGCTGTCACAGCGGCACACAACTGCACGCCCAACAGCATCAAATCGCCCATCAAGTCTAACAACTTGTGCCGCGCCAGTTCATTGGGAAAACGCAACGGCACCGAGTAACGGTCAGGAAAGACGATGACAGCGTTGTCCCAGCGCCCGCCTTTCGCCAAGTTTTGCTGCCAAAGCCCTTGCACCTCTTCGATGAAACCAAAGGTGCGAGCGGGCGCAACAGCGGTCGCGAAATCGTCGCTGTCCGCGTTAAAAGTCGCCTCTTGCACGCCCACCAGCGGGTGTGCGGTCACGAAAACATAGCGTGCCCGAAACGCGTCGGCGGGTTCAACCCGCACGAAAGCGGCGTCGTCGTGCACAGTTATCGCTTCAAGCGGCGGGAAAACAGGAGCGGGTTCATCCAGCACGACAATCCCCGCCGCCGTGAAGGCATCCACCCACAGTTGGGCACTGCCGTCGCCGATAGGCAACTCGCCGCCGTCCACTTCCACGAGCAGGTCGGTGACGCCCATGCCGAAACACGCAGCGAGCAAATGCTCAACGGTTTGAACGGCGACGCCGTCCTTTTGCAGCACGACGCGACGGCGCGTGTCGGCGACAAAGGGCACCAAAGCCGGGATGACGCTTTCGCCTTGACGGCGGACACGCAAAACGATGCCCGTCCCCGCTTCGGCGGGGTGCAGCGTGGCGGTCACGCGTTCACCTGTATGCAACCCGGTGCCTCGCACGCGTTCACAGCGACCTAAAGTCTTGCGCTGCATCATCGTGTTCCACCTTTAAGCAGGCAAGGCTTGTCTGTTCCAGCCAAACAATCGGTAACTTTTCACCCAACTCGTTGAGACAGCGGGAGACGCCGTCCCAGTTGCCGTAATCGTGCCACACAATTACACCGCCTGGTCGGACGATGCGCAAAGCGTTTTCACTGTCTTTGCGGACGCTTTCGTAATCGTGGGCGCCGTCAAGGAAAACGAAATCCACTGACCGCTCGTAAGGGGTCCAATCAAAGGTCGTGGAGTTTGCCAGCACCAACCGAATTTTGCGGGCGATGTCAGGATGGTGGCGGAAAAAGACGCCAGGTTCGGAGATGTTCAACTGGGCGTAGTCGGGACCACGGCTTAAGGTGGGGGCGCCCGTTTGTTCGGGGGGTAAATCCAGCGTGATAATTTCCGCGTCTTCAGGGGCGTGCAGAGCGAAATTGAGCGTCGTTCGTCCTTCGGCTGTGCCGATTTCCACGAGACGCTTGGGGCGCAAGTGACGGACAAGGCACGCTAACACCACCAACTCTTCAAAGGTCACCGACCCTGGGCGTGGTAGGGGATAAAGCAACTCCACGCGGCTAAGGTCAACGCTGGGGAAAACTTCCGTAAACGGACGCCGGGGCAAAGTCAAGGGAACCGAGACAGGCGGCAGGAGTTGGTGCCGCCAAAGGTAAGCCGTCCAGAGGTGGTGCAAATAACGCCCCGCTTTCGTTCGCCCTTCCCGAAGGGCGAGCCAACACGCCGCCAAGTTAACGACCCAAAGAGACCGTAGGCAACGCCGCACAAGGCGCCAAAGCGCCAACGCCACCACCTCATCGGCGCCGGGCTTTTGCTGATGCAGGGCATCCCGCGCCTCACCTAAAATATGAGACGGAGGGACACTGATGCGCCATGTGAGCGTTGTCATTGCCAATTGGAACGGGAAGCATTTGCTGGAGCGTTTTTTGCCGTCGGTTTTGGCTGCTTTGCGGGAGGGTGACGAGGTCATCGTCGTGGACAACGGTAGCCGAGACGGCAGCGTGACCTTTCTTTGCGAACACTTTCCGTCGGTGCGGTTGGTTTGTTTGCCCAAGAACTACGGTTTTTCTGTCGCCAACAACTTGGGGGTGTTGGTGGCGAGGAACGACATTGTGGTGTTGTTGAACAACGACATGCAGCCGCAGGCGGATTTTCTTGCTCCGTTGTTGGAGCATTTTGATGATCCGAGGGTGTTTGCTGTCGGTTGCAAACTCCTGCACCCTGACGGCGGTTGTGTGGACGCCAACCGCACTCGCATTGTCCTGCTGCAGGGCATGGTCTTTTTCACGGGTGAATGGGATGCGGAACGGTTGAACCGTTGTCAGACGCCCGAAGAGCAGGCTCTTGTGCAAGGTGGGGGTGCGGCGTTTGATCGGCGGAAGTTTTTGGCGCTGGGCGGGTTTGACCCCATCTTCTCGCCTGCCCACGCCGAAGACTTTGACCTTTGCCTGCGGGCACTTTTGCGGGGTTGGCGCATCGTTTACGAACCCCGCAGCCTTGTCTGGCACTTGGGGCGGCAAACGACCCGCCGTGGGCGTGCCGAGCAATTTCTCCGCCTCACTTTCGCCCACTATTGGCTGTTCAACTTTTTGCATGCCCCATCGCTGCTTTGGTTGGCGTGGCAGTGTGGGGCAGTCGTGAAACAAGTCGTCGGAGAAGTTGCCAGTGGGGAGCCAGCGATTTTCCGCAGAGCGATGGCAACTGTCCTGCGGAAATGGTGGAAGGTGACTCGCCGCCGCTGGCAGTGTCCTCCGGCTTCAGTGGAGCAATTCGTGGCGTTGCTGCAACGGTTCTATCACCGCGAGTTGCTGGAAACGCTCCCTTCCTCTTTACCTCCGCTGCCTGACAAAGAGTTTGTGCTGCTGCTAACGCCTATCGTGGATGAAGAGCGCACGCTCATCCGGCGCGCCGTGCAGGCGGTGCGGGCGCGATGGCAACTACCCGTCGCCGTCATCGCCCGTCCACAGCAAGCCGACGCCCTCACGCGAGAGGGAATCGCCGACGCCGTCATCACCTTTTGGGCGGGCGCGGGAAACAGTCACTTCAACGACTACAGGGCACTACTGCAGTGGCTGCAGCGAGCGCCGTGCCGCGCAGCAGTTTTCGTCCCGCAGGTGCGGTCGGTGAGCAAAGGTAGATTTTTGGTGCTGGGCGGGTTGTTGTCTTGTCCGCTTTGGGAATGGCGCGGCAACGCTTTTCGTCCTTTTCCCCGGCGGTTGCTGTGGGGCAAACTGGTGCTACAAGGTGCAATGGCGACCGTTTGGTTGTTTTGGGGGTTGCTATGGGCAGGCGCGATGTTAGCGACCGAGGTTGTGGCTGCCATTTTGCGTCGCGTCGCGCCCGTTGCAAGTCCGTCAAAAGCGCCTCTGGCAAAAAGTCGTCTTGCCTTGAAGTGAGCAGGACAGGGGCTGAGAGCGATGCGCCATGTGAGCGTTGTCATTGCCAATTGGAACGGGAAGCATTTGCTGGAGCGTTTTTTGCCGTCGGTTTTGGCTGCTTTGCGGGAGGGTGACGAGGTCATCGTCGTGGACAACGGTAGCCGAGACGGCAGCGTGACCTTTCTTTGCGAACACTTTCCGTCGGTGCGGTTGGTTTGTTTGCCCAAGAACTACGGTTTTTCTGTCGCCAACAACTTGGGGGTGTTGGTGGCGAGGAACGACATTGTGGTGTTGTTGAACAACGACATGCAGCCGCAGGCGGATTTTCTTGCTCCGTTGTTGGAGCATTTTGATGATCCGAGGGTGTTCGCTGTCGGTTGCAAACTCCTGCACCCTGACGGTTCACCCGACCACGCCAACCGAACGCGGTTGATTGTGTCGGGTGGGTTTCTGTCCATCGCCAGCGAGCGCAACGCGGAACGGTTGTGTCAGGTCACACAGCCCGAAGAGCAAGCCCACGCGCAAGGTGGGGGTGCGGCGTTTGATCGGCGGAAGTTTTTGGCGCTGGGCGGGTTTGACCCCATCTTCTCGCCCGCTTACTTTGAGGATGTGGACCTGAGTTTGCGGGCGTTGCAGCGGGGTTGGCGCATCGTTTACGAACCCCGCAGCCTCGTCTGGCACTTGGGTGGGCAAACGGGACGGGTGCGGGCGCGCTGGTTTTTTGAGTTGCTGTCTTTCCGCAACTTTTGGCTTTACAACTTTTTGAACGCGCCGACTTTTTGGTGGCTGGGTTGGCAAATCGGCAATTTGTTGCGTTGGCTGGTTACCGAAGCCTTGTGCGGCGATTTTTTGACCCACAACCTTGCGGCGCTGTTGCTGTTAACCAAATGGTGGGGCATCGTCAAACGCCGGTGGCGGCACCCTCCCATGAGCGTGGAACAGTTGGCAGCGCTCTTGCGCTTCCATCCCGCTGAGCCATCGGTGTCCGAGTCGTCATTGCCTGACGGTCCTTTCGTGCTGTTGGTGGCGCCCGCTTACGAAGGCGACCAAGCGGTGTTGCGCGCGGCGGCGGCAGCCGTTCGGTCACGATGGCGGTTACCTGTCGCCCTGATCGCTCGTCCGGGGCAAGAGGCTTACTGGCGGGGGCACGCGGTCGCCGACTTCATCATCCCTTTCTTGCCGGGTGCACCCCAGTTGCCCTTGAACGGGTTGGGGCAGTTGATACGCTGGTTAATGCAAAGCCGATGTCAAGCGTTGGTTATCCCGTCTCCCATCTTTTCACCGAGCAAAGGTAAGTTCGTGCTGATGGGCTGGTGTGCCAGCCTGCTGAGCAAGCGTCCGCTATGGGAATGGCGGCGGGGCAAATGGCGCAAGGTGCATCCGCTACAGTGGGTCGGGCGCTTACCTTTGGTCGTGGTCGTCTTGCCGTTACACCTCTGTTTGGCGGGTGCCCTTTTGGCTGCGGAGGTCGTGGCGAAAACCTTGCGGCGGTTGAATTTGACGAAAGATGGTGGTGGTGGCTATAATGCCTAACGCACTGCGCGACGAGAGGAGGGTTGACCGTGATTCGGGTGCAGAGCGTCCGCATCGTTAAAGATCAAGCCGATAACCCGGTGGTGCTTTTGATTGACCCTGAGACGGGCATGGAGTTGCCTATTTGGATCGGCGAAACAGAAGCCGCCGCTATCCAGTGGGAACTGGAAGGAGTGCAGTTGCCCCGACCGATGACCCATGACCTATTGCGCAACATTTTGCTGGAATTGGGGATTGAGTTGGTGCGGGTGGAAATCAACGACCTACGCGACAGCACCTACTACGCTACACTGGTGCTGCGTTGGAACGGGCAAACGCACTTTATAGACTGCCGTCCGTCCGATAGTATCGCGCTGGCGGTGCGCATGAACGCACCAATCTATGTGGACGAAGAGGTCGCCCGCATGGCTGGGCACTTCCCCCGCCCCAGCCGGCGCGAGATTGAGCGGTTCATGCGCCTGATCAAAGATGTGGAGTTGCCGGAGATTTGACGGCGGTCCCTACCCAATAACCGCAAGACCGACATGGAGGTGCGGAGCAAAAATGGCAGCAAAAGCGGTGACGACAACAGACTTTGAGCAAGAAGTGCTTAAAAGCGATGTGCCCGTCGTCGTGGATTTCTGGGCGGAATGGTGTGTGCCATGCCGCATGATTGCCCCCATCGTGGAACGGCTGTCGGAGCGCTACGCAGGGCGATTGAAAGTTGTTAAGGTTGATGTGGACGCCAACCAGGATTTGGCAATCCAGTATCAGGTCATGAGCATCCCCACACTGTTGTTTTTCAAAAACGGGCAAGTCGTAGACCGCATCGTCGGTGCCGTCGGCGAGCAGGCAATCGTCAACAAGGTGGAACAGGTCCTGCAGGGTTGAACGCAATGCCTGAACGCATCTTGACCGCGAGCGATTTGAACGCCGCAGGGGTCGCTGCTGCATTGGTGGGGTTTTTAGGTTTCACCATCGCGCTCTGG
>BEHT01000058.1 GCA_002898575.1 bacterium HR17 | reverse complement strand
GCCAGTTGCGCCAGCGCCATCCACACTGCGGGCGACGGACGGTCGCTTTGTGCTTGCAGCCATGCCTGCAACTCCGACCAACGACGCAACGCGTCCGCCAGTTGCAACGCCAGCGCGACCGCCTCGGGAAAACGCCACAGGTGTGCCTGCATCTTTTGCAGGCACCGCCAAGCGGCGTCAGGGCGGTTCAGCCGAGCGTAAAGGGCTGCGGCACTCGCCATCGCCGCCGGGTGCTGCGTGTCCGCTACCGCCTCGCCCAGCAACCGCAGCGCCGTCGCTGCGTCGTCGCGGCTGAGCCACACCTGCTCGGCTTGCTGTAACCGACGGGCGATAGGGTGCTCTGGGCGCAACACATCCGCTGGCAACGGCGTTGCTGGCTCTGCCGCTCCGCTTTCCGCTGGCTGCCACTCGCCCCGCCCGACAGGGGTCAAGCCTGCGTCCAGCACTTCAAAGCGGTGCGGTATTGCCCACAGCGGTCGGTTAGGTGATGCGAGTTCAGCGGCGACGACAAGTAGCGGGCGTCCGTTGGGGTCATAAACTTCCCGCCGCACCGCGTTCAGCGTTTGGCAATCCACAAAGCACCGCACCCGCCACGCAACGGGCGCTGGCTCAATGTAAGGGGCATAGAGGGTGTTAGACAGTGTGACTCGCAGGAGGCTAAAAGTGATTTGTGGCGGCGGCGTCCCTTTGCGTGTCAGTTCCAGCACCCAAACTGGTCGGTTTTTCAACACCGTCGCCGTCACTTCCGTCGGTTGCCAATCGCTCAGATGGGTCCAACCGTGCCCGAAGTTCGGCACGGCGACGACACCCAGCATCGCATTGGTCCAATCGCGCAAAGGTGACGCCGCTTCCGTCACGACCCCGCGCTGTTTGTCCCACGCCATCACACGCTCTGCTTCCGACCAGATGCGTGCTTGGGGCAACTCCAGCGTGAAGCGGTCGGGCGCTTGAAACTGCAGGTGGGCTGTCACTGGGCGCCATCCCCACCCAGTGCGCTCGGCAAAAACGACCGTCGCCGCAAGGGTGTTTGGCGATGGGGCTTGAGCAAGGCGTTGCCGCAACGCGTCGGCGTCAAGCAGCGGCACGACGAAGTAGGTGCGTTGGCTGCGCAGGAAGGCACACCGCACCAACGCCCGCAACCGTCGCAGCGCCTCGGGCAACGGCACCTTGTCCCATTGCGCCGAAACGGTGCGGTCACCCGCATCGCCGATGGGCACGAAAGTGTAGCCCGTTTGCTGGCTCAGCGCTGTCAGCACTTCCCGCAACGGTCGGTCGGTGACGGAAAAACTCACCGTCGGCGGCTGCGCCCCTGCTTTTACCGACAAGACAGCGAGAAAACACCACGCCCAGTGAGCGCGTTTCATCGGGTTTGCACCGTCGGAAATTGTGCCGCAACGGTTCGCCCCCATCGGCTCAAATGAACAGCGTCACCTTGCTCTTGGTCGCGTCGGCGAGGAAGGTTGCCACGCCGCCGACTTCAATCCCGTCCCACAGTTCATCCTTCGTGATGCCCAGCACATCCATGCTCATTTGGCAGGCGATGATGCGGACGCCCATGTCCCGTGCCATTTGCGCCAACTCTTCCAGCGATGCGACTTGCTTGCGCCGCATCAACGCCCGCAGCAGTTTCGCCCCAATGCCGAAAAAGTTCATCTTGCTGACGCCCAACCCTTCTGTCCCGACAGGCGTCAT
The DNA here is from genome assembly GCA_002898575.1 of bacterium HR17. NCBI lineage: Bacteria > Candidatus Fervidibacterota > Fervidibacteria > Fervidibacterales > Fervidibacteraceae > Fervidibacter > Candidatus Fervidibacter japonicus. The sequence continues at coordinate 9,973 of BEHT01000058.1, read as the reverse complement.
CAACGCGAACATTTTCTCCAGAAATCCTTTGCCCGCAAGGTCGCGCCGCTTTTTGAGGGCGTTCAAGCCCCAAAAGGTGAAGAACATGCTGACTTCCATCCCCATTGCCGCCGCGCCCGTCGCGATGATGAACGCAGGCAGCACTTTGTCTAAGTCGCCGCTGAACACGATGATGCTGACGCGGTTGTCAGGCAATTCCTCCTGAACTTGTCGCAGTTGCGCTTCCAGTTGAGCGACGCGCCCTTCTAACGCTTTCACCTGTTCGGCGAGGGCACCGTCGGTAGCCGCTGTCGTTTGCGGGCGCAGTTCCACCGTTTGCATCGTCGGTCACCTCCAAAGCGCACCGGTGTTTCGCTGCCACGACAAAAGAGCATTGCGCCGGCGCAAGGTTACAACAGCGTCACTGCCGCTTGTGTTTGGCTTTCCAACGCTCCCGCAGCATCCGGTGCAACCGCTCCCGAAACGCCAACGGCAACTCAAAGGGTTCGCCGTTGCGGTAGAGGGTGATGGTTTTGCGGATATTGTCCACGACGACTTGGCATGGGTCGCACTCTGCCAAGTGTCGCTCAAAGCCCTCGCACACCGCCGGGTCAATCTCGCCGTCAATGTAGTCGCTCAGGATTTTGAGCAGTTCCTCGCATTTCATGTGTCCTCACCTGTCCTTTGAAGCGGTGCATCGTGGCGATGAGGCATGACGCGTTTTGCTTCATCGCCGAACCAACGGGTCAGTTTCTCCCGCAACTGCAGGCGCGCCCGCAGCAAGCGCACCTTGACATTGGCTTCACTGATGCCCAACGCCTCTGCCGTCTCCTTCACCGACAGCCCCTCCACATCCCGCAGCAAAAAGACGCTGCGATACTTTTCAGGCAACTCGCTGAGCGCTTGCTCAATCAACTGGCGCGTCTCAGCACGCAACAACAGCGTTTCAGGGTTTTCGCGCCAGTCAGCGATGAACTCAGGATGCGGGACAGTTTCCTCGTCCTCGTCGTTCGCTTCTTTGGTCAACTCGTCCAACGATTGCGTCGGCAAGCGCTTGCGCCGCTCCAGCACCCGAAAGGCATGGCGGGTCGCGATTTGCACCAGCCATGCGCCAAACCGCTCTTCTTCCCGCAGTTCGTCCAAATGCTCCAGCGCTGTCAGGAAAGTGTCCTGCGTGACATCTTCGGCATCTTGGTCGTGGCGGACGATCCGCTTCGCCAGCGTCCAGATGCGCCGCTCGTAGCGGTTGACCAGTTCTTCAAAAGCGCTCAGGTCGCCCGCCTTTGCCTGTCGCACCAGTTCGCCGTCGGTCAGTTTTTGTGCGACCATGCCCCGCACCTCCCGAAACTGCTTTTTTCAGGCGGCTTTCGTGTGCGGTTGAGCCAGCACTGCTTCCTTCTGCTCGCCGATGCGGTCTGGCAACAACCACGCCACCGCCAACAGCACGACAGCGAGCACCGTTGCTATCGTCAAGGGTGAAATGCCCAGCAAGTTGGGCACGCGCACCTCGCCGAGGTTGAGCGGGTCAATCAACATGGGCTTGATAACAGGGTAAAGCAGTCCGAGGGTCGTCGCTCCCAGCAATCCGCCCAGCAAAACGAACGCCGCATCCTTTTTGCGCTCAGCGGTCGCCACGACACAAGTGCCGGGGCAATAGCCCGCCAGCGCGAACCCCACGCCAAATAGCGCCCCACCCAATGCCACACCGAGCAAGTAGGCGGGCTTGATTTTCAGGTGCGCCATGCCCGCTGCATCCAATAAGTTGACGCCCAGCATGCCGACCGCCAGCGCTGTCAGGATGATTTTCAGCAGCCGCAAATCCTTCAACCGCAGGGCATTGACGATCATCCGATGGCTCGCCGCACCCGACAGGCTGAGCGTCGCCCCGAACGCCATGCCGATGAGCAAGGCGATTAGCAGCGTCTTAAACTCCATCACCGTCGTTCACCTCCCTCAAGTTTCTCACGCTGTCCGCCAATCGTAGAGCCATTTGGCGGTCAAGACGCCCGTGACGAAAATCGTCACGGCAAAGACGAAGGAACTGAGCGCCAACTGGCTGACGCCCGAAATCATGTGCCCGCTGGTGCAACCGCCTGCCAAGCGAGCGCCGAAGAGCATGATGAACCCGCCCACAAACGCCACCGCATAGCGCTTCCAACGGTCAGTGCCGAAACGCTCTTGCCAGAGGCTTGGGATGTCCAACGACGGTTTTCGGGTCAGCCACGCTGCCAGTGCTCCGCCGATAAATGCGCCCAACACCAACATCGTTTCCCAGCCGACGCCCAACTTGCCTTGCCAGTAGGGGTTTTGCGCTTCACTCGGCGCTATCAGACTGACGATGCGCCCGCCCATGTATGCAAACTCGCTGGACATGCCGATAGGCGCTGCGACTGCCACTGCAATCGTCAACAGCACGCCGATAACGATACCTGCCAGCCACCACGGGATGATGGGTTCTTCAGGGTCGCGTGCTTGCAGCCATGTCCGCATTGCCGGTCACCTCCGTCGGTGACAATTTTCACCGACCACTACTGTTGAGCACTGCGAAGGCGGAAGGTTACAGACTGCGGGGTTGCCAAGTTTTTTGCGAGGCAAGGGCGCAACCCCGCTGCGCCTTTTATTCCTGCGGCATTCGGCGCGCCGTCCAGTCAACCCAAGAACCGTCGTAAACGGCGACATGGGGGATGCCCAAGACATGGCGCAAGGTGAACCACAACTGGCTGGCTTCACGCCCACTGGTGCAGTAGGTCACGATGGGCTTTTGCGGGTCAACACCCAGCGCCTTCAACCGCGTCCAGAGGGCGTCCTTGTCCTTCCAAGTCAGCACTTTATCACCCTGCAAGTTATCGCGCAAAAAGGCGTTACGGGCGGTCGGGATGTGCCCAGCGGCGAAAGCGCTGGGCGCACGGGCATCCAAAACCTGCGCCTGTTTACCCCGAACGCCTTGCCACACCCGCCACCAATCTGCGCGCAGCGCGGGGTTGACTTTAGCGGTGAACTGTGTCGGCAACACCTTCGGAAATTCCCGGGTGACAGGGCGTCCTTCCGCCCGCCATTTTTCAAACCCGCCGTCCAAGACGCCAATGGCACGATGCCCCAAAAATTCCAGCACAAACGCGACATAAGTTGCGTTGGCGAAGGCGTCTTCGGCGCTGGAGTAGATGACGACCGTGTGCTGGTTCCCGATACCGAGAGCGCCGAAAATTTCCGCCAGCCGTTCTGGCGGCAACAAGCGGGCAGGCACGCCCCCACGCGAAATCCGCAGGGTCTCCGTGTTCAAGTAAATGGCGTTAGGGATATGCCCCTCAAGGTAATCGCGCAGGTTGGCGCGGGCATCAATGACGCGCAGGGTGGGATCGTTGAGATGCCGTGCCAGCCATTCCGTCGTCACCAAACTCGGCTGCGTCAGCAACGGTCGTTGTGCCGTCGCAATAGCCCCAACTAGCAACGCCGTTGCCATCAGCGTCGCAAACCGTCGCAGCATTGCCATACACCTCCGCCGTTAAAATGACCGTAGGGGCGACCCGACGGGGTCGCCCCTATCGCCCCTTTAAGCCGTGCGCTTGACATAGTGGACATAGACCGTTTGTCCGTCCATCGTCTCGGTCTCTTGAGCGACGAGTTCTATGTTTTTGGCGACTTGCGCCCATCCCTTGAAATCGTTGACTGAACCGGGGTCGGTCGCTAAAACGCGCAAAACTTGCCCGACCTGCAACTCGTTAACGGCTTGCCTCGCTTTGACGACAGGCACGGGACATTTGGCGCCCCGCACATCCAGTTCCTTGTCAAAGGGCAGTGCCATCGGCGCTCACCTCCGTGAGACGGTTTGGACTTCGCTCAACACGAAAGAGCGTCAAAGCAAGTCCCAAGTTACACGCAATCGCTTCAACGCCTACGGGGTTGACGAACGCTCAGCACGATGGCGGTCGGGGCGCCCGTTTGCACGACCGTTGTCAACCATTCAGGGCGCCGGCTCATCGCGTCCAAGTAGTCTTGCAACGCTCCCTTGAAAGGCGGGCGGTGAACGGCGATGATGGCATCGTCGGTCAATTTGGGTAAAACGGCTTCCACGAAGGGCAAAGGTTTCGGTCCGATGTCAACGAAAGCGAAATCAAATTTGTCTTTGAGGTTTGGGACAACTTTCAAGGCATCGCCTTCAACAACCGTCACGACCTTGCCCAACAGCCCTGCCCGTTTGAGATTGGCTTGTGCTTCGCGCACCAGTTCAGGCTGGATTTCAACAGTTGTCAAGCGCCCACCTGCCACTTCCAAGCCCAACCCCAACCAGATGGCGGAGTAACCGTTAGCGGTTCCGATTTCCAGCGCCTTTTTCCGCTTAGTTGCCACGACCAACCAGCGCAAAAACTCCCCGTCGCTTCGGGGCACATTGTGGTAGCGCTCGCGAAACTGCTCCATCCAAGGCAGCAATGTGTTCAAGACCCACGCATGTCGTTCCGCATCTGAGGCAAACTTGGGCGGCTCCGGTGGATCGGGTTGCCAGTTACCTACAGCCATTGTAACGATTGCCAACGCTATCGTGATTGCCCAAATTTTCAAGGCAACTCACCCTCCTTGCAAAATTTTTAGAACTTTGGCGAGGTTCAACAACCGCTCTTCTGTTCGCAGCATTGTGCTTTGTTGAGCAAGTCTGGTTTGGACCTTTAGCCCCGCAACACTGTAACGAATTTTGTCTCTTGTCAACCATTACCACCCAAACTCCTAACCCATCAACCTCTCACCCCCCGCCATTAAGCCAAGCATCAAGTTGTAAACCCACACCTTGGATTTGTTGAATTTTCCTTTCGGTAATTCCTCGGAGGGCGCTTCTCTGAAGCGCCGATGTGTTTTTACGCTGATTTTTTCTTTCGGCTGCTCAGGGGAGTAGTCATCTGATGACGACATTGTGTCTTTTTTGGCTGCTCAGGAGAGCAGCCCTCCGATCCTAACTGCACGGCTCTCACATCCTTACCGCACTGCCGACGCTGTCGGCTCACTCACAACCGCACGAACTGCCCGATGGTCGCTGCCATTCCAAAGCCGACGAGACCGACCACCAATGCCCCGATGAAGCCGACGAGGAAAGGTTTTGCTCCGACGCCTTTGAAAACAGACGGGTGCGTGTTCAATCCGACGGCTGCCATCGCCGTGCCCAACAAGATTCGTGAACCCCAGAATTCCCCGATGCTTTTCGTCAATCCCTCCCACGCTGAGGCTGTCCAAATTCCAAACGCCGCTCCACTTTGCAAGGTCGCATCGCCGATAGAACGCACTACCGCCATCCCGATAAAGCCCGACACGAACGCCGGCAACAGTTTCGTTACCTCAACTTTCACCTCGCCCCCAGAACCTTGCCGCAGGTAAAGGAAGGAGAGCAGTGGCACAACGACTGCCAGGAACAGATTGCGGGTCAGTTTCGTTACCGTCGCTGCCTTCAACACCACCTCGTCGTTGAAAACCTCTTTGTAGGTCAAAGCGGCACCGACGACTTGCGAGGTCTCGTGGATGGCAGTGCCCAAGAACAAACCGATTTGCTCGGAAGTTTTCAGCAAGGCGTGCGCCAAATACGGGTAGAGGAACATACCCAACAGCCCGAAAAGGGTCACATTGGCGACAGCGTAAGCGACTTCTTTCTCGTCCGCCTTAATGGCAGGAGCGGTGGACACGATAGCGGTGACGCCACAAATGCTTGTTCCTGCTGCCAACAGAGTGCCCAATCGGTCTGAAAGCCCTAACCGATTGTTGAACCAGCGGACAAATAGCATGCCAGCAGCGATCGCAGTTGCCACGACAGGAACGCCCCACGCCCCCAACTTCAAGACATCCATCACGCTCAATTTGATGCCGACAAAGATGATGCCCAACCTCAACAGTTTGGTCATGCTGAACTGGATGCCCGGTTTGACCCAATCGGGCAACCTCACAAAGGTTGCAATCACCATGCCTATCACGATCGCCATCAGCACCCCAGAAATGGGGCTGGCTTTGCCTGTCGGGTCAATACCTTGCAAGCGCAAAACTGACTGTCCCACCAACTCCGCCAACGGAATAGCAATTGCCATAATCGCCACCGCCAGCAAAGTGCCGGGCAGTAAACTCACCACTTCCCGCCATTGGTCTACGCCGAACAGGGCGTAAGCGATAGGGTTGCGCTTTGATGCAAGTGCGGCTGCCACCTTGCATCACCTCACTCGTGTGTTTTTGGGGCGCGAATGGCAGCGCCCGTTGCAAGGAAACGCGGGGGCGACAGGCTCCTTGAAAGGAAAACGGCGGGGGCGCCCTCGGGTAGGCGCCCCCGCACGCCGGTGCATCGGGAGGTGCGGGGGCTGGGCAGGCTCACTTGTATGCCGTCGCCAAGGCGCAAATGTTCTTGCCCAACTCCAACTCGTTGGCTTTCTCTTCATCGGGTTGCAAGAGCCCTGCGTTCACCCGTTTGATGTCAACATATTGAGGTGGGAATTCAGGCAGGCTTGACAAAATCCAGGCTACGAACTCTTCCTCGCTGCTGTTCATCGTTCTGCGCAAATCGTCGTTGGTTTCCTTGAGTTGACCGAGAGTTGCTGCAAACACACCGTCGTCGCGCGCTTCGCTGTGCTTGCTAAAGTGACCTGGCAGCACCAGCACATCGTCGGGCAAGGCCAGCAATTTTTGTGTCAGCGTGTCATACCACATCGGCGACCAAGTTTCACCCCGACCACCCAAGTCGGGACGGGCAATGCTGACGATGAAGATGCTGTCACCTGTGAACAGGTATCGGCGTTTGCCTTCCAGCAAGTAAGCGATATTGCCCAATGTGTGCCCGGGAATGTGCAGCACCTTCAGCGTCGCTTCGCCCAAGCGGAAAGTCATCCCGTCTCGCAGCCACTCAAATTCAATAGTTGCTGGTAGGACATCAATCGGATGGATTGCATCGTAGGGGTGAAGGTAGTAAGGCGCACCCGTGATTTTGCTCAGTTGTGGACCGCCACTTATGTGATCAGCATGGGCGTGGGTGTCAAAGATGTGGGTGATGCGCCAACCTCGCTCTTGCGTAATTTGCAAGACACGCTCAAAGTGGCGGGGCGGGTCAATGACGATCGCTTTATCGCCATCGTAGTTAACGATGTAGTGCAAACAGCCGCGAGCCGTCCGCTCCAGTTGAACAACGCGCACGACATCGTCGGCGCTTTCAGGGACATCGTGGGCATCGTAGTAACTGCCCCAAGCGACCATGCCCCCTTCCAAGTTGACGATACGGTAACCTTTCGGGCGCAAGAACTCATTAGCGACCCACGCCGACGAGTCACCTTTTGCGCAGACAGCGACGACGAGTTTGTCTTTGGGGATTTGCTGCTCAACGGTAGCGATGAAACCGTCAGGGTCTTCAAGCGCCGCAAAGTAAGGGATATGCACCGTCGGGGGCGTCGTCCGCCCCTCAATACGCCAGCGGGCAAACTCGTCGTCGTTACGGACATCCAACAGGACGAAGTCGTCACCTGCGTCCAACATCCGCTTCAATTCTGCCGGCGTGATTGTCATTTTGTCAGCGATGATCATGGGACATCACCTCCGTTCACGAGCGTGTCGTTTTGCTGCCACAACTGTAGAGCGCAAGGGCACCGTAAGGTTACAACCCCCCTCATACCCGTAGCCGTGGAGGTGCATGCTGATGGGCTCGTTAAGGGGCGTCCTAAACCGCTGGGCTCTTTGGAAGGCTCGCTTGCCGGCTCGCTGAACATTTGCGATCGGGCACTCTTTTACTTGCCACCCCACAACAGGTGAGCGAACCTGTCCAGCAAGTCGTAGCGGCGCGCCCAAGTCGTATACATGAAGCCACGCACATTGGGCGTTTGACGGGCGAGAAGTTGCCATCCTTGCACATCGCTCAGCGTGTCGGCATCGTAGTAGCAGGCGATAAGCGTTGCAAACCGCAGGTCGGCAAAAAAGCGCAAACTCTTTTCCCGAGGCGCACCGCCCCAAACCGCTATCACGATGTCTTTCGGCAGGTAGTTCCACGAACCCGTGAAATCGCCCTGCACAAGGTAGTAGTTGGGGCGGGCGTTGTGGTTGGGGTCAAACATGTCCGACCAAACATACACCAACGCTTGTGGGTTGTAACGGCGCAACGCTTGCACTTGCCGTTGCACGCACTCTGCTAACAGGCGCGCCATGTTTTTGCCCTCGCACGCCTTGCAAGTCCCGCCCATCCGCACTTCGTCCATGTTCAAAAGCACCCGCCGATAGCGCAATCGTTCCCACAGCAACCGCGCTTCATGCTCAAAAATCTCGTAGACGCCTGGCTCCCCCATACACACCGTCACTTGGCTATCGTAAATCAACTGCGGGTGATACCAACTGACGCGTAAGCGCTGCCCGTCCTTGATGCGACTGTTGGGCAACAGTTGCAGGGGCGGAGCAGGGTCCTCCCAATCGCGCCGATAAGGGTTCAAATGCGGGTCAACGAGCGGGGCGTAATCTTTGCCCTCTTCGTAAACGACGCTGCCGTCTTCGCTTTTGACGACGACAGGTGTTCCAGGGCGCCGCAGCACATTGATGGGACCAATTTCCTCAACCGTCCAGTCGTCCAACCACAACTTGCCTTCACGCCCGCCCCAAACGCCCGCATACAAGCGCACCGTGTCGTAATGCCAACTGTTGAACACCATCGTCACCTTGCGCCAATCGGTCGTCGGGGGCAAGTTGAAAATGCGGGGCGCTAAATCGCGCCCGTCGGGTGACAACGCCAGCAGCCGGAAGTTTTGAGCGGGGATAAGGTTTTCGGTGCGCACCCAAATGCTCACGCGGTAGCAGCGATACGGGTGCACCCTGACCTCTTGCATGACGCGGGCGTTGCCTGCGGGATGGGCGCGGAAGTTTTCAAACCGCAACGACGCATTACCGCCGTGCTTAATTTGCGTGTCCGCAAAACTGATGACACCAGGTTCATCGTGGAAGTGAAAGTTCGCCATGCGGTTGCCTTCAAAGCGCTCAAAGTCGCCGTTGGCGATTTGCACGGGTGGGTCGGGGACATGGTGGGCTTCGTTGCCCTTGACGACGAACAGCGCGTCTTTGACGGGTAACCCTTCCGCCAAGTTGCGGTCGTGGCTCAAAATGCCTCCCCCGTAGCCGATGGAAAAAACGGCGGGGATGAGTTCCAGCCCCAATTGCTCGCAGGTGCGCCGAACCGTCTCTAAGCGCCGCAAGTAGTTGGTGTCCCGTTTGCACAGTGCATCCAAGCCCGCTGACAGCACCGCCCCGTTGTAGCCAAATTGCGCCGCACGCCGCAGTATCGTTTCAATTTGCGCCACATCTTCATCACGCCCCAAGCCCCACCCGAACACCCACACGAAGCGGTCTTGCACAAGTTGAACGCTGCCGAGCACACCAAACAGCGCCAACGCCATCAGCACCGCTATCGCCCGACACATCCCTTTGTCACCCCTTTTGAAAAGGCGCTGCCCCTGCAGCGCCGCTTGCTGTCGGCAAAAGCCCGACACCGCTCCGACCCAATTGTCACCATCGTAACCGGTAGATGGCGTCCGCACCGACACGGTAAACGATGTCACCGTAACGGTCAAGGCGAAAATGCTCGCGAAAACGCGGGCAATCTTCGGGGGCATGCTTTGGTTTCGTCGCATGGCGCTCATAGAGCGTCGCTAACGCGTAGCGCAGGCGATGCTGACGGAACAACCGTCGTGCCTGTTCAGGGGGCATTTCACCCCGCCAAATTTGCCGTGCCCACTGCAACTTTGAAGTCACCTGCAAAGTGCCTGCCCAATGCCCGATGAACACTTTGCGCCCTGTCAGGACAGGGATGAAGTTGCCCAGTTGATAGCTGCACAAAATCGCTTCGTCGGGACGGCTGTGATGCGCCAGCCACGCTATCAGCCGCAAATGCTGCTTCCGTAGGTAAAACGGGACACCGCCATAGTGCAACGCGATCGCATCGTTGTGCAAAAAGTTGCGCACCTGCGTGACCCAAAAAGTCAGCGGGGCAACGCCACCGAGGAGCAACAAC
>BEHT01000057.1 GCA_002898575.1 bacterium HR17 | reverse complement strand
TAAAGCAGCCTCAAAATGCCGATCCAAATCAGAGCAAATGTCCGCCAGCATGACCAGAACGCCGAAGATGACGATGCCGATTAATGCCTCCCGTTCCGCCAAAAAGCGCTTTATCTTCAGTCTCCGCATTGCTCCTCACCCCTCCGCCTTCAACTTGACCCAGCCGAAAAGGTCTGAAGGTTGGTTGTTCGCATCTAAGGCGACCCAGATCGTCTTAGGGAAGTTGTTGGGTTTTGTGCGTTCATACTGGCGGATGGCTTGAGCCATCGCTTGTCGCAAGGCTTCGTAGGCAGCAGGATGCGCTTTGCGTAGCGGGTCGGTCATCGTGATGCTGACAAAGCCCTGACCCCAGCCGAGGCAAACGAGGGGAGCGTCTTCGGTGTTTTGGCTCTTTAGGGCTTGGACGCGCTGACGCATGTTCGGAAACTTTTGGGCGATGAAACCCAAGACAGCGTTGGCGTGCTCATAAAGGGCTTCCGCCAACTTCTGCCAATCAAGCCAACCCTTTTTGTCTGTCAAACCCATCTCCTGCAGCCATCGGTCAGGCTTGGCGACGAAGAGGGTGACAGTTGTTTCGTTGTCAGGTGCAATGGCTTCAACGAAAGTGGTGAAAACTTTAAGTTGACCATTTCTATCCAACCGCTTCGCAGCGTAGATGCACAAGGCACTTGTTGGTAGCGGCTCACTGTCGCTGATGGCAATGCCGCGAAAGAGGTCAAAATGAGCATCTGATTTGCCTGCACACAGCAAACTTTGCTCTGTCTCTCGCCAGAAGTTGGCTAACCTTTTCCGCAAATCTTCCTGCAAATTTCTAAGCAATTGGTTGGGTTCTTTTCGTCTCTTGGCGTCTTTTTCCCTTGATACATCTTTTTGGAGTCGGACAATCTTGTCCACGAGTTGGGCGAATTCCTGCTCAGTGAGGGATTGAACCAATTGAGCCAGCAAGTCACTGCCCTCCAGCATTCGCGTCAAAACAGCCGTCCGAATTGCACCTTTCAACTCGCTGCCTGGAATGTAAGGTTTGTGGTCAGGGGTTTTGAGGCAGATGTTGATTTGGCTAACCCTTTGTGAGGCAGCGGAGAGCGAAACGGCATAATCGGTTGCTGCTTTTATCGTCTCAAGGACAGTGCTTCGCTGCTGCGCTTCAAACTGTTGCAAGAAATTTCGCAAACTTGGACGACGGCTTTGTTGAATACACTCGTCTATCCAACCCAGAAATGCTTGCTGCTGCTCTGCTGACAAGGCTCTTACAAACTTGCTCCCGTCCACGAACGAAACTTTGTTGTCATCAATGAGAAAGCCAAGCGCGTTGCACTTCTCTCCCGTCCCGATAGCGACGGGCGAAAGGGTTTGAACTGTCAAAGTCAAGGGTTTATTCCACTTCATCAGCCATCACCGCCTTCAAGGCAAAACCCAAGCCGTTGTGGTAGACGGGATGAGAAACGCCGTCAAAATCAGTTTGTTCGCCAACTTTGACCAACTGTCCGAATGCGCTTTTGTCCTGTTTGGGCACAAGCACTGAGCCTTCAGCGATGAATCGGACGATGCCCTTGTAAACCCGATGGGGTTGACCGAATGCGGACTCAAATTTTGGACGCTTGCTTATCAGCCGATAAATGGAACTGTCAAGGGCAAATTCATTGCCTTTTGGAATGCAGTGAGAGAGTAAGATGACGACTTTGCCTTTTGTCGGTTGCAACTGAGTCAACCAATCATCGGCAGGTTGTTTCCTGATTTCAAAGTGTCCTTTACCGACCGAGCGGTTGCCGCCCAAACCGCCGTGTTCCCAGAAGCGAATGACGGGGTCAATGGGAAATTCGTCGGGGCAATTCAAAAGGAAAAACAGCCCGACACGCTCTCCGAAAAAGTGCTCGGTGTCAAAGTAGAGCAAACCTTCGGCAGCGGAAGTGAGCACCCTGTCAACGGCGGTGTGCTGTGTGTCTACTGTGCTCCAGAGGCGCTTCGTGCTTCGTGAGTGCCTCGTGCTCCACAGGCGTTTCGGGAGCAAGTCTGTTTCCGACTTGGTCAAAATGCAGCCACTTTTGATCTCAATCGCCCCGTCAAAAACTTTCTCCAGCAAAACTTTCGCTTTCATCTCGCCCCTGGCAGCGCTGGCAAAAAGGGTTTCTGAGATGTAAGCGCATTTGCTTATGGTTTTCGCTTGCCTCATCGCTTCCAGCAATCGCTTGCGGTCATCGCCAGCAACTTCCGCTACTGTCCCGGCGTCGGGATTGAGAATTAGCGGTTTGGGCAAAAAGTGTAAAGGCTTATCAGCGTCAACGAAGGGGAAAGCGGAGGAGAGAAACCATTCGGGAGGGTCGGACTGGCATCGTTCAAGCCATTGCTTCAAAACCTGCTCACCTTCAGTCAGCCTGATTGCCCAACACATTGCGCCAAAGAGAGTGTCTGAGGAGAGCCAAGAACCAACGCTGCTTTTCGGTCGCAAGTAAATGGCAAGTGTCAGCATTTCCTTCACCCCAACAAACCTTTCGCTCTTCGGAGAGAGCATCTCCCGATACGCCGATTCGTTTTCACGCTGATTTTTTCTTCGGCTGCTCAGGAGAGCAGCCCTCCGAGAGGCAATTTACTTCCACGCCGATTTTGCGGCGTTTCGGAGGGCGCGTCTCCTGACGCGCTGTATTGTTTTTCCGCACTGATTTTTTTCTTCGGCTGCTCGGGAGAGCAGCCCTCCAATTGAGCCACGCCTTTCAACTCGTTCCTTCCTGAGAACCGGCTTGATCCGCCGATTTTGCCGGGTTTTTAACCCACTCCCACAAATTGCCCACTTGCTTCAGCAATTCGTCAACGGTGCCGACCTCGCAAGGTCCTTGAGCGCTTTCGCCCGTTCGGTAGTATTCGGTCGGATACCAAGTGACCTTCAAATTCTTGAAGCGGACGCGCCCGTAGCCTCTTGAACCGCTTCCGCCCAAAGCGCTGTGCTCCAGCAGCGTCATCGCCTCTACCAACGCTTCAAGCAATTCCTTGTCTCCTTGCGAATTACCGTCACCGATGTCGTAGACATCCAAAACGAACTCAACTTGGAATTCTGAACCTGCGGGAACTCGTTCCATTGTGCGTGGGTTAGCCTCTGCTGTTAGGCGGTTGATGAAGTTTTCGGTCTTCAATTCCGTGCTAATGCCTTCTCCCATCGTCTCCCACCAGCGGCGCACTGTTGATCCTTTAGGTGGCTCTTCTCCTCTCAAAACTTTCTCATAGCCTGTTGGGAAAGCATCACGAACTGTCAAGCGAGTTGGTCCTGCTTTTTTGCGGGTTTCTGGGTCATCGGAGGCGACACCGAACAATCGGCAAGCAACACAATCGCCACAGTGGCAGGCAGTGAATGCTCCGTTATGATCAGGATGGACGGCAGGCAAGTCCCTTGCCCACTCCAGCAAACTGCGCAGTTTACCCTTCAGCGATGAGCCGGGGATGTAGGGCAAATCTGTCAACGGGTCTTTGATGACGGGGTTGTCAATCCCGCCGATTTCAAAACGCTCCTGCGTTCCGCCGATACGCGTCCCTGTCACACACTCCAAGATGCCCGTGATGATGAACTTTCCGTGAAAGATAAAATTGTGCTGGCGTTTGGCTTGCTCTTGCTGAGTCATCATTCCTCACCCCCTTCCGACTGTTGGGAACTTCTTACCTTCTCGTGATACTTGTGGTAGGCGAGCAGAACGGTGAGAAAATCCGTCAAACGCTTAAAGTCTTCTTTGTCAGCAACCTTGCCCAGAAGTGCTTTCATCAGGTCGTAAAACGGTTTCGGTATGACGCCGCGACCCAACGCGTAAGCCAATTCAGCAGTGGTCAGTCCCAGTTGCACCCGATCCAGCTGGCTTTTTCCGCGCCTTAATTCCTGTTCCATGCGTTTTAATTCGTGAAAGGTTCGGCGCAGTTGAGTAGGCTTTAACTTATCTTCCTCTCTCTTCTGCCTGTCACTTGTGAATTCCCGTGCCAGTTGGCTTAACTTGCCATTATCGGGGTGAATGAGGTCATCGGAGAGTTCCAACTCGCTCAGTTTGCTGACTTGTCGGATGCGCTCAACAAGTTCATTCACCAACGCTTGAGCACGACTCTCTTGCTCCCTGCGTGCCATCTTTTGCACCCCCTTTTCATGCGGTTCGGCAGGAGCCTCACCCTCCCGATCTGCTGCTCTGCCATCATCTCACCCCCTTTGCGAAAGTTTGCACAGTGAGGCACTTCAACTCAATGCTTTGCTGATTTTTCGCCCGGCGACTTTGAGCACATTCCCTGACGCGCCGATTCTCCCTTTTCGTCGGCTCAGGAGAGCCGTTCTCCGACAGCGACCCTTGCTCGTTCCCTCGTTGCCAAGATGGCGTATCCGAGGGCGATGGGCAAGGCTCGCTCGCTGATGAGTTGTGGGATGCGTTCAAGCAACTTCAGGCGCTCAATCGTTTCCTCTTCCAACCTCCTTGCTACCATGTAGTGCAACAGCGGTGCCCAGAGCGGGTTCACCTTCTCCTCTTTCACATGCGTTCGGTAAAGATGCCAGAGGAAGTGGACGAAGGTGCGAGGCATTTGTTTGCTTTCAATCGCTTGAGCCAACTCTTTGCCAAAATCCAGCGCTTGCTTGTATGTATCCCAACTAACTGTCGCATTAAAAGCGGTGATGCGGTTGCGCCCACCGTCCTTTGACTGCTCAAGGGCTTCACCTGCCAGAACCGCAAATCGGTGAATGGGAAACTTAGGCTTGACAAAAATGATGCCAGCGGAAATCGTCATGTTGGGATTGTCGCCACAGTATCTGGTGAGATCGTCTCTGATGCATTGCGCAAGCACGAGCGTTAAGTTCCAAGGTCCGATGATCATCAAATCGTCTCCGCCAGCATAAAGGATGTAGAAAGCGTTGTCCACCAAACCTTTGCGCTCATCATCGTCAGGCAACTGCTCCTGCCACTCTTTCGTCAACAAGCGGCAGCGATTTTGCAGCCACGCTGAAAAGAAGGCATCCATTCGCCCGCTCAACTCGGCTATACGGGATGGGCTTGGCGGTTGGACGCCGACAGCGAAAATTGTGCCCAAGTGATCCACATCCATCTTCAAAACGCCAATCAAATCGTCACCGTCACTCAGCGCAGCAATTTCATCAAAGTCAAGTCCCTCGCCTTCACGGACAGTTGCATCGGGGTCATCGGCAGGTTTTGTTGGGCATCGCCAGTCTCGCTTCGCCACAGGTGCGTCTGTCGCCACCCACCAAATTCCCGCCTGAACGGGTTTGCTGCAATCCCACAGCAGTGGTTGATGCCAACCTTTCGGGTCGTTGCGTTTGCGAATGATTAACTCACCGCTGCCATCCCATCTCTTGATAATTCCTTTCGCCGTCTCTTCAGAAACGATGGCAACTGAACAGTCAAGAGCCTCAAAACGCACAATCTGCTCGCCTCTTTCGGTCGCCAACGCTTTTTGAGCATTGCTAATTGCCCAGACGATGTAGTCGCGCTCGCCAACTTCCTTCAAAGCATCGCCCAAACTCTCTTGCAACTTGCACTGCTCACAAGGTTCATCTGCCCGAGCGAAGGGGGTTGTATCGCAAAATCGGCAGATGTCGGCAACTTCACGAAACCAAAAATCTGGCTTTCCAACCATCGTCGCAAATGTGTGCTGTTTGCGTTTCTCAAGTTCTACGGCGATGCGAAGGTAGACATTGCCGAAGTTGTAAAAGTCGGCTGCTGCGATTTCAACCCAAGCGATGTTGACTCCCAAATCGCCGTAGAACTTTTCCAAGAGCCACTCATCAAGTTGTGTCGCCCATTCAGGCAACTGGCTTTTCACTTGCTCTGTTGCGGGCAGCAGGACATCAAAGACACCACCGCCACAAAAGAGAATGTTGCAGGGAGGCACTTGGGCTTGGCGACATAGCCAATATGCGATGGCTTCTGTGAGGAGCACGAGGTAAAAAGAGCGACCCCTCAAACGCTTTGCCGTGCGACGATGGGCTTCGCCTTCCGCTCGGGCAATGCGGTAAATCCAACTTTGTATGCCGGCAACATCGCCACGAACCAAAAAGCACAGTGCCTTGCCTGACGCCAGCGGGTCTTGACTCAACCTTTCAACAAAATCGGGCTCTTCAAACTGGCTCAGCAAATCGCGCAGGTGAAGCAAATCGCCCGTGCTCAATCCTGCATCATCAAAAGCAGTGAGGCAGGCAGCGATGGCTGCCGTCAGTTTGGCGTGGTGAAAAAGAGAGATGTCAGGTGTGGTGCGCTTTTCGGGTTCTTTCTCCCAAGGCGTCGCCGATGGGATAGCGTGCGTGTAGGTGAAAAGCAAGTTTTGCCAAACAAGCAACGGCAGGTTTTGAGGCAATTGGTGTAGGGTCTTAGCAAACTCGTCCCAAGTTTTGCGATAATCGTCGGGGTCAACCGTTCTCTTTTCTGGCATGGGGAAAAAGATGCTTTCGTCCAGCGAAAAGGAGCGAAGCGGGAAGAAGGTGAGCGATGCAGGGTCTTTGTCCAGTTGAACCTGCGAAGTCAGCGCTAAAAGAGCAGCCTTTTCAGGGGCAATTTGGGGTTGCACTTCCCTTCGCCGCTCGGCAGAAGCCAAAAAGTCAGCGACCTTGACAATCAATCCCTCTCGGTCAGCGATTGCCCTATGGTGGGCAGCAGCGAGGGTGATGATTTTTTCAGAGTCTTCACCCAATTGTTCGGTGAAGGCCCTTAGGAATGCTTCTGTGAACTCCTCGTGCTTCCACCGCTGCTCGTTCCTCACCCGTTGGCTGAACTTCCCTACATCGTGCAGCAACCCCGCCGACACAGTTGTCATCCTCATTGCCATCATCCCGCTCGGACTACAAGTTTAGATCCGCCTGCTATCGTCGTCAACACCCTTGAAGGGCGCCAGCAGAGCGCTGTGGTGGAGCAGACGGCGAGTTTTGTGGCGTTCAGATCTGCTCATCCGTTTAGAGAACGCCCCTTACGCTGTCCCCAGCGTGACGGGCAGCCTTTGTCCGAGAGCGCTTTGGGCTCTCCCACTTTTAACTCGGGTCACCCAGCGGAAAAGCGGTTGGGGGTGACGCTATGCGTCCGAATGCTGTTGGGACGGCGCTGACGGGGGCGTTGAGGTTTTCTGATCGGGCACGTTAGACACGGTCGCGCCCGTGCAGCGTTGGCATTTACAGAAGCCAGGCAGGAGTTAGCAGGACGGCACACACCCTGACGCCGTGCAAGGGGCGGATCCAAAATTTCAAAGCGGCTTAGAACGCTCCAACAGACATCGCCCCGAAGTGAGGGGATGAACGGTGCTGGAGTTTGTGCGGTTACGGTTTGAAGCGGAAGTGGTGCAAGGTGGGACATTGCCGCGTTTTTGGGGGCCGACTCTGCGGGGTGCCTTGGGGCTAACTTTCCGCAAGATGGTCTGCGTGACGCACCTTGACGATTGTGCGCCTTGCCTTTTGCGTTTTCAGTGCCCCTTCCCGCGTTTCTTTGAGCCCTACGCGCCACCCGACCACCCATTGGGCAAGCGCTTAGCGCAGATGCCTCGCCCGTTTGTCTTGGAGGTTCCGCCACCTGCTCCGACACCTGTCGTAACGCTCGGAGAGGGCGAACCGTTGACTTTTCGGGTCACCTTGTGGCAGCACGCCGAGACGCTACTACCTTACTTGGTAATCACCGCCCAGCGCGCTTTGGATCGCGGGCTTGGCAAAAGCGTTCGGGCACGGTTGCACCGCGTCGTTGCGGAGCACCCTGACGGCGAGTTTGCCGTCTTTGACTCAGGCGAAAGGTTGGTCACCACCAAGTTCCCGCTCCTCGCTGCCGACCGTGTGATGGCGACGCCAGCGATGTCCGTCCGCCGGCTGACCGTTCGTTTCCTTACACCTGTTCGGGTTGACATCGGCGGGCGGTTACAAAACCCGGTAACCTTTCCCGTTCTCGTCAAAGCAGCGAACGAGCGGGGGCGGAGTTTGTTTTGGGCATATGAGGGCATAGAGCCACCTTGGGACGGCAAGGCGCTGGTGCGGATGGCGGAAATGGTGGCGATGACCGACAGCGAGCAGCAGTGGTTAGACCTGCAACGCTATTCGCGACGGCAACAGGAACGCCTGAAAGTGGGCGGCGTGATAGGCTGGGCGACTTTTGAGGGTGACGACTTGACGCCCTTTATCCCGTTGCTGCGGCTGATGGAGTGGGTGCATGTCGGCAAGGCAGGGACGATGGGCTTGGGGCACATCAGCCTCGCGTTAGGGTGATTTTGTGTCCTCGTCGGCTAAGGCAGCCGCCGGCGGTCCCACATCGTCCATTGCACCGTCCCACTGGAGACGCAGCTGGCGCCCGGGGGCAGTGTTGTCGGGTCCGCCCCCAATGCAGCGCGGAAAGTGCCTTCGTAGCGCAACCATTTCGCGTGCCCGTCAGCAAAGACATAGTTGGAGCCGTTTTGGTGCGGTGGATCAAAGTTCGGCGCAAGGGCGCTAAAGAAACGGCTCTTTTTGACGACGGCGTAGTAGACGCCGGTCATCGTGTCCTGCACGCAGCAGAAGTCGGGGCTGCTGACGCCCGTGCAACTGTTGGCGATGTTGACGAACGAGTGGGTGTCTTGGTTGTTGCCGTTTTCCCATCGCTCCAAGACGGCGATGAAGTTAGCGGGCTTGTCAATTTGCGCCAATGCCACGCCCCAGTTGGGACCTGAAAAGCCGCTGTAAATTTCGCCCGTCACAAGGTTGACGAAGCCCAGTTGGCTGGAGACGGTCACGGGGGTATAGGGACCTGCCAGCAAAACATAACTGCGCTTGCGGCTGCGATCGGTCAAAGCCACAGTGGTGTATTGCCCCGGAAACCAGTAGCCCCGTAGCCCGTTGGGTCCAAAGCAGCCATTGCCCACCTGCGTAAAGTCGGCGGGGCAGACGAAGATTTGTTCGTTGCGCATGTAAGGCTGAATGAGGTAGTTCCATTGTGAGCCACAGATGCGGTCGGCACTGGAAAATTCGGCGTTAAACCCAGCCGGGGTCACTGCGTGGCGGGCGGGGACATTGCGTTCATCGTAATCCTGAGCATATTGACTGAGGGCGAGCCCGGCTTGACGGTTGTTGCTAAGGCACGCCGCTGCCCGCGCTTTGTCCCGAGCGGCGCTGAACACGGGGAACAGGATCGCCGCCAGAATAGCGATGACCGCTATCACCACGAGCAATTCAATCAGGGTGAACCCACGCGGCTGCGACGGCGCTACGCGCATCGTAACCGACCCTCCTCTCAACGCTGTGACCGTAAAAAAACTTGCTGGGGCAGTGGTTGAACGGGATAGCACGAAATGGATAAAAACTTGCACGATTTTGACGCCGGCACCTTTGAGGCGGTGAGGTGAAGAGCGCGGGGGAAGAACAATTGGTGGAGGCGGCGGGAATTGAACCCGCGTCCGGGAAGGCAGCTACATCGGTGCCTACGGGCGTAGCCTGTGATGGTTCTCTCGGCAATCAGCGCCCACAGGCAAGCGCTGGACTGCCCCAGCCCGCTGAGGTCTTTGCCCCCGCTTAGCGGGCGTCAGCGGAGGCGCACTCGGCACTCTGAACCCGGCCCTGATACCACCGAGCGAGTATCAGGCGGGCTGCTGCGTCAATTACGCAGCCAAAGCAACAGGAGTCGCACTTATTTTAGGCGGCTGTTAACGGGTGCCACCCGGCCCGCCACCGATGCTGCGTTCCTTCCCGTCGAGCCCACATCGCCCCCATCTGTGCAGCCCTTATATTTTACCCGCGCTTTGTCTTGGTGTCAACGACCGCAGCGGGAGCGGAGGACACTTATCAAAAAGCGAGCGGCATGATCCATTTGAGCGCCAAATGCATGCGGGTCTGGCGGGCGCGTGGGTCACCGATGATGAGGTAAAGTTCCTCCCCGCTGGAGCGTTTGATGCGAAAAGACAGGGCAAAGTTACGGACGACAAAGTCGCCGCGACGGTGATAGTAGCGAAGCACTAACCAGCGGTCGGCATCAAGGACACGGGTGAGGCTGATTTCTTGGGCTTGAACGGTTTGGCGGGTGCCGTCGCCAAAAGTTTGCGTCCGCTGGCTAAGTTCCAACCGCGCCCGCCACCGCCCGTCGGGGCTGTCCCAGCGTAACGCTAGGTAAGGCTGGCGGTAGCGTCCGTCAAAAGCGTGCCCGATAGCGTAACCGATGTCGCCGCGAAAAGGGCGGTTACCGCCAAAATCCAACTCCAACCGCACCGCACGGTCGTTGAAAGGTTCCGGGCGCAGGTGGTATTCGGCGTGACGGTTTCGGCTCCAACTCAGGCTAATTTCCGTCCTGTCACGCAAAGTGAGGTTGAGATGAGCGCTCAGGTTGCGTTCAAAAAATGCCCCTGCGAAAGTCTCTCCCCAACTGCCACTCGTGGATACTTCCAATTCGCGGTAAAATGCATCGCCATTGGGGCGCAAAGTATGCTCCACGAAGAACGACCAGCGCTTGAAATCGGTGCGCGGCACATAGCCCAGCAGCGGGCGAAAGGACGGGCTCGTTGCCGTGTAAGTGGTCGCCGCAAACCATCGCTCATCACCGTAACTGAGGCGCAGCGAAAAAGTTTCCCCGCGTCGCTGCGGGTCGGGCGAAAGGTGGCGCGCATAAGAGGTGCGTAACGCGTAGCGCAGCCGTGGACCGAACCGCCACTCGCCCCCCACCACCAACCCTTGATGGGATGCGCCAGAGCGCAGCGCGTTCACATAGCCCAAGTAACCCCGCCCGCGCAACCCAAAAGTGTGCACAGTGTTGAGGACGACAGTGTGTTCGCGATCGCCGAAATTGTGGGTGGTTAGCGCTCCTATTTGGCTGCGCCCTACGGTCCCCGTGAGTTTTAGCCCGGCGTCAAATTCCCCGATACGCCGCGAGAAAAACAGCGTCGGTGCGACTTCGCCAAAGAATTCGCCGCCCTGCACAAAAAACTCCCGTTGGTCAGGCACGAACTGCTCCACATAACTGACATCAATGCTCTCAAAGGCTTCGGCGACCTCGCTGAAGTCGGGCTTGACGACGAACCGCAGCGCCATGTTGGGGCGCGGCGCCCATTCACCGTCCACGCCCGAGTTAATGCGAAACCCGCTGCCGCTTTCGGCGGCGTAATCCACAACGCCGAAGGCTTTCAGCAACCCGCGCGGAACAGCGGCGTTGCGCCGCTGGTGGGCAAGGGGCAACCCGACCAGGTGGGGCATGTAGCGTCCATCCCATGGACGGTCGGGGTTGAACGCCCACAGCGTCCATTCCTCCCGGTCGCTGATGAACCGCCCAAAGTTGACCCCCCACACCGTCTGGCGTGGGTCATAGGTAAAGACCCCTAGCGGAACGGCGATCTCCGCCGTCCACTCCGTTTCACCGACTTTCACCGCCGCCTCCCATTGTGCATCCCACCGCCCGTTGCCAAACCGTGCATCTGCCCGCGTGCCCCGCGCATTAACGGTGAACTCGTAAACGCGATCATGCGTGTGGAGTGTGTCCAAAAACACGGTCACCCGCTCGTCTCGCCCCATCGGCGCATCGTAACGGGTCTCGTAGGCGCGGATAGCATCCTTGTGGGCGATGGCGCAGCGGAAGCCAAAAAACAGTTTATCTGCGGTCGCTAACACCAAAACGGTCGTCGGAAGCGATGCGGGGTGCCCCAGCAGCGGCGCCACTTGCCGCGTGACTTGCGCTTTCGCCGCTTCCCGCCACGCAGGGTCGTCCAAGGTGCCGTCAACGGTTGGCGGCGTCGTTACGACAGGCACGACTAACTCGTAACGCTCATTGACCCCGACCACTTCAAACGGTGGGCGCTCGTGGGCATTGATAACGCTGACCAGTGCCAGCAGCATCAGCCCACTCAGCCACCGTTTGCTGTCATACATTGGGTATAGCACTCCCTTCAGATGATGGCAAAGCGGGCAATGGAGCCGCCAACATTTTTACACGCCGATGCAACCCCGTCATTATAACCTCAGGGGTTTGTCCTCAATGGTCGGTTTAATTTTTCGCCTGAGCCTAAAACGAGGAGCGATTTGGCTTATCGGAAGGTGCTTCTCCGAAGCGCCGCTGTTCGGCGGCTCGGGAGAGCCGTCCTCTGAAGAGCTGACTTGTTGTCTGCCGTTCGGAGGGCGCGCCTCCCGGCGCGCCGTTATGGTGTTCATGTCGCTATTCGGCGGCTCGGGAGAGCCGCCCTCCGAGAGGCGCATTGTTTGTCGTTCGGAGGGCGCTTCTCCGAAGCGCCGCTGTTCGGCGGCTCAGGAGAGCCGCCCTCTGAGAGGCGCATTGTTTGTCGTTCGGAGGGCACTTCTCCGAAGCGCCGCTATTCGGCGGCTCGGGAGAGCCGCCCTCCGAGAGGCGCATTGTTTGTCGTTCGGAGGGCGCTTCTCCGAAGCGCCGCTGTTCGGCGGCTCAGGAGA
>BEHT01000056.1 GCA_002898575.1 bacterium HR17 | reverse complement strand
GATGAGCCCTTCGCCTAACGGCACGACAGCGAAGGGTTTATCGGCGAGCGGTGGGGCGAGTTCCTCGCTCAGCAAGCACCCTTTGAGTTGCAGCGTTTGAGTGCGCTCGTCATAACCGTAAAAGTAGGCGCAGGTAACGCCCAAACTCGTTTGCAAAGTGCGCAGCACCACCGAGGCAACTTCTGACGACGGGATGCGGGCAATTTGCGTTTGGGCGGCGAGAAAGCGTTCTAACGCTTCCCGCCACGCTTTGCTCAACTCAAACAGTCGCAGATGTTCCGTCGCAATAGCGGCTTGCCCCGCTAAAGTTTGCGCCAGTGCCATATCGCGGTCTGTGAAGGTGTGCGCTGCCGAGACAAACAGATGCAACACGCCGACGACCCGCTCCCCTGCCACCATCGGCAGCCCGATGTAACGCATAGACGGGGCAAGGCAGTCTCTCTCTGGGAACCGAACGGCATCTGTCCCTTCGGGCAACACAACTGTCAATCGCTGCCGCACAAGTTGGTCAACGAGTTGCGTGTCAATGTCAAACAGTGGCTCCGTGACGACGGTGCCGTCTTGCCGACATCCAAGAAACCGCGTGAAGTGGGGCGTTTCTTCGTCCACGAGCGTAATGGCAACCAAGTCACATCTCAGCAGTTGTTGCGCCTCGGTCAGCACGACCCGCAATACCGCGTCGGTGTCCAGCGTTTGGACGACGGTGCGATTGATGCGCAGCAAACTTTCCAGCCATCGTAGCCGCTCTTGGGCTTGCCGATAGACCCAAACGCCGCGCACGGCGACGGTCAATTGCAAGGCGATGTCTTGCAGAAAGGCAACATCTTCCGGCGCTAAAGCCGGACGGTGGCGGGTAGCGATGAAGAGGGCGCCGATCCAATCGTTCGTCGGCAATGCCAGCGGGAGACAAAACCACGCTTGTGCCCCATCACGACGCAACGGTTCAGGGACCGTGTCAACAGGAGCATGCCCCTGAACGCCCAACCAATCAGGGGCATCGGTGAGGGTAAAAGTGGCAAGCGCTTCCACGGCGTGGGGGGAGAGACCGCGACTGACTTGCAACCGCACCGTTGCGCCTTCGCGCAAATACACCCCTCCGATGTCGGCGCCGACCACTGCCAGCGTTTCGTCCAAGATGCGCGAGAGCCGTTCCTGCAAGTCAAAGGTCGTTATGAGAGCGGACAAAATACGGTTACGGGCGTCCAATTCTTTCAAGCGCCGCATCGCTTCTGTTTCCGCTGCGACTTGCCGCGTGATGTCCTGCAGCGTCCGAATGGCAAATAACGGCTGAGCGCGGTCATCGCGCACCACCGCACTATTGAGCAGCGCGGTGATCGTTGTCCCTTCCGGGCGCAGGTAGCGTTGGCGCAGACAGTAACTGTCGCGTTCGCCCCGCAACAACGCTTGAAAAAGGCGTTCGTCTTCCGCCTTGTCATCGGGGTGCAGAAACGCGGTGAACCGATGGCGCTGTAACTCCTCTTCCGCACGCCCCAATATGTCACACAGTTGCTTGTTGACGAACAGCGGGAAACCGTCAGGCGCTACCAAAGCGATACCGATAGGGGCTGTCTGTAAGAGTTGCCCCAACACATGGCTGGTCGTCCCGTTCGCGACGACCGAGTGGGCGACTGCGACCACTCCGCCAATTTTCCCTTGCCAGTCCCGCCAAGGGGCGTTCCGCCATTCACAAACGACTGTCCGTCCGTCCTTCGTGCGGTTGGCGTTAACATGCGAAACCGTTGCACCGGCGAGAACACGCTCAATGACACGGCTTACGCTTTCGCGGGCATGTGGGGACACCAAAATCGTCCAAGACGCACCGAGAACCTCGTCCGCCGTCCATCCGAACAATCGCGTCGCTTCAGCGTTCCACTGCCGAATGTAGCCGTCTGCGTCCACGACAACGACCGCTACAGGCAATTGCTCCAGCAATGACGGCCAAGGCGCGTCGCTCGTCGCCGTTGGCAGAAGGTGTCCCAAGTCCCGTCACCTCCCGTGATAACCTTGCTTAATTTTGACGCAGAGGGTGCCGAACGGCGTCGGGGATGTAAAGGGGCGGGGTGAGACGCGCCTTGCGGTCAACCTGCCCGACCGTTTTTTCAGCGTCTCAGAGCGCTCTGAGACTACCTCAGAAGCGGTGCTCCCTTTGCATTTACTGCAAAGCGGAAGCGATGCGCTCCATAGCCTCAGCGATAACTGGGTCGGGGTAGGTGAGGGAGATACGGAAATAACCTTCCCCTGCTGGTCCGTAGCCGCCGCCAGGCGTGACAGCGACATGGGCGCGTTCCAGCAAAAAGGTAGCGAACTCGTGCGAGGTTTGGAATCCGTCGGGGATGGGTGCCCACACATAGAGCGTGCCTTTGGGCGGCGTGACGCGGATGCCAGCCGCCTGCAAGGCTCCCACGACCGTGTCCCGTCGGCGTTGGTAAGTCGCCACGACGGGTTGGATGATGGATGGCTCTTCACACCATAGATGGAGGGCTTTTGCCCCTGCCCGTTGGATGGGGCGGAAGATACCGCTGTCAATGTTGTCCTTAACTGTCGCCAGCAAGCGAACGGCTTGAGGGTTACCGACCGCCCATCCGATGCGCCACCCGGTCATCGCGAAGGGCTTGCTCAGTGACCCGAACTCGACGGCGACTTCTTTGGCGCCCGGCACTTGCAAGATGCTCGGCGCCACATAGCCGTCGTAGGTGATGTCCACATACGCTGCATCGTGGCAGATGAGCAGGTTGTGCTCTTGGGCGAAAGCGACTGCTTGGGTGAAAAATTCCAACCCCACACACGCCGTCGTCGGGTTGTTGGGGTAGTTGAGCCACAGCAGTTTTGCCCGCTTCAGCACTTCCGTCGGGACGGCAGAAAAGTCGGGCGTCCAATTGTGGTCGGAACGCAACGGTAGCGGATAACTTTTCGCCGACGCCAACAACGCACCGATTTTGTAAACGGGATAGCCCGGCTCAGGCACCAACGCCACATCTTCAGGGTCCAAATAACACAGCGCAATGTGGGCGATGCCCTCTTTAGACCCGATGAGGGGCACGACCTCGGTGGCGGGATCTAGCTCTACACCGAACCGCCGACGATAATAAGCAGCGACCGCGTTGGGAAACACATCCAGCGGCCAGTCACTGCCGTAGCGGAAACGGTCAGGGTCGTGCGTGTCGGTCGCAGCGCGAATCAATTCCAGCACGATAGGGTCAGGGGTAGGGACATCAGGGTCTCCGATGCCCAAACTGATGACCTTGGCGCCTTTGGCTTTTAACTCCCGCACCTTGGCGCCGATCGCCGAAAACAGGTAAGGTCCTAGTTGTTCCATCCGTCGGGACGGCTGCGGCATTACCTTCCGCCTCCTTGACCGCTGGCTGTTGTCGGACGCGTTACGCTGAACGGCATGCCGAAATTATAATCTCTGCTGAGCGTTGTCAACCCATGCGTTAAGGAGGCGGTTGAGTGATGGCGAAGTTGGGTTACGACGATACGCCGTTTTTGCCGGGATCGCCTTGGCGCGTCCATGACGGCAACCGCCCACAGCCTCCGGTCGTGACGCCGGGCAAGGTGTGGGGAGATCCTCCATCGGACGCTGTTGTCCTGTTTGACGGCACCGACTTGGCAAAGTGGCGCAGCGTCCGCGACGGTGGTCCCGCCCAGTGGAAAGTAGAGAACGGCTATATGGAGGTCGTGCCCGGAACGGGCGACATCCAAACAGTGGACGAGTTTGGCGACTGTCAGTTGCATTTGGAATGGATGGCGGAGTCGCCCCCTAAATCCGACGGTCAAGGGCGCAGCAACAGCGGCGTGTTTTTGATGGGGCGCTACGAAATTCAGGTGTTGGACTGCTACCAAAACACCACCTATCCCGATGGAACGACTGCCGCTATCTACGGGCAATACCCGCCGTTAGTTAACGCCTGCAAGCCGCCAGGCGAATGGCAAACTTACGACATCGTTTGGATTGCGCCGCGCTTTGATACAAACGGTCAACTGGTGCGCCCCGCCTACCTGACGGTATTCCACAACGGCGTATTGGTCCACTACCACACACCGCTGCTGGGACCGACGGGGCATCGGATTTTGCCCAAGTATGAGCCGCATCCCCCTATCGGACCGCTGCGGCTGCAAGACCACGGCGACCGTGTGCGGTTCCGCAACATTTGGTATCGTCCGCTGAAAGGATATGACGGTGCGCCCGAATGGCGCCCCAGCATTTATGCGTGACCCTGTTCAAAAGGGCACATCGCAATTTCCGAGGGCAAATTTGCTCGGCGTTCTGACAGTGTTGTGGTCGGTCAGGTGCCTGACCTCCCGACGCCTTGTTGTATCCCGTCAGTGCGACAACATTGGGCGACCGTTTGCGGAGGCGAGAAGGTGATGACAGCGCACGAGATGTTGGAACGGGTGCGCGCACTCCGTGAAAAAGCCAAGGCGGCGTTGCAAGCGGCGACTGCGCCCGAAGCCGTGGAGGAAGTGCGACGCCAATTTTTAGGACGGAAAGGCGAACTAAACGCTGTCTTGCGGTCTCTGGCGCAGTTACCCCCTGACGATCGCCGCCGCGTCGGCGCCGAAGCCAATGCTTTGCGCGAATGGTTGGACGAAGCGTTGCGTCAGCGGGAAAGGGAAGTCCGCGAGCAAATGTTGGCGCGGCAGATGGCGCACGAGCGCATTGATGTCACTTTGCCTGGGCGCATTTTCTTGCCTGGGGGCTTGCACCCGCTGACCCTAACCATCAACGAAATCTGCGCCATCTTTACCGATTTGGGGTTTGAAGTCGTAGACGGTCCCGAAGTGGAAGACGAATGGCACAACTTTATCGCTTTGAACATCCCTCCCGACCACCCAGCCCGCGATGACCACGACAGTTTTTACATTACCGATGAAGTGCTGCTGCGGACGGAAACTTCCGCGGTGCAAATTCGCACGATGGAGCAACGGACACCGCCGGTGCGGATCGTTTCGCCAGGGCGGGTGTATCGGCGCGACCCCTTTGACCGCACCCATTCGCCCGTCTTCCATCAGGTGGAAGGGTTACTGGTGGACGAGGCGGTGACTTTCGCCGACCTAAAAGGGACGCTCTATGCGTTTGTGCGGCGCTTTTTCGGCGAGTGGGCGCAAATCCGCTTCCGCCCCCACCACTTCCCTTTCACAGAGCCCAGCGCCGAAGTGTTGGTCAGTTGTGTGTTCTGTAAGGGCTGTGGCTGCCCTGTCTGCAAACAGACGGGGTGGCTGGAGGTCTTAGGGTGCGGGATGGTGCACCCTGCCGTCTTGGAAAATGTCGGCTATGACCCTGAACGCTGGCAGGGCTACGCCTTCGGTATGGGTGTAGAGCGGCTGGCAATGCTCCGCTACGGCATTGACGACATCCGCTTGTTTTACGAAAACGACCTGCGGTTCCTGCGCCAATTTGATTGAGCCTTCGTAGGGGCAGGACACGACCTCACGAATTTTTTCCTACGCCCGTCATGCGTCGTTGTGGCGGTCATTGCGCCTGACGGGCGACAAGGCGTGTAACAAGGCGCGCAGTTCATCTATGCGGAATGGCTTGTGGAGGACGCGCACATGCCATTCGCTGGCGGCTTGCTGCGCGGCGGGGTGCAAAAAGTCGCCGGTCATTAAAACGAACCGTGCCGCCAAATGCGGTTTATGCTGGCACACCCATGTGTGGAGCCTGTCGCCGCTCACCTTGGGCATGTGCAAGTCGCACAAAATCAGGTCGTAATCGTTTTGAGATAGCAGGGCGATGGCGGCGTCACCGTCGCCCGCTACGGTGACCTCGTGCCCGTCCCGTCCCAACAAAGCCTGCAGGGTTGTCGCAAAGGGCAACTCGTCATCTACGACCAAAATGCGCAGGCGGAGACGCGACGGTGCAGCCGTGGCTGATGGGTCGGTGTCCTGCTGCGTTTCTGGGATGAACGCGGGCAATTCCACGACAAACCGCGCGCCGCCTTCTGGGCGATTTTCTGCCCAGATTCGCCCGCCATGCCCTAAGACAATGCTGTAAACGATCGCCAACCCCATACCGCCGCCGACAGGTTTGGTCGTGAAAAACGGGTCAAACAGATGGGGCAAATGTTCAGGGGGGATGCCCCGACCCGTGTCCTGCACGACGATACGCACAAAGCGGTTGTCCCTCACGGTGCTGATGGAAAGCGTCCCCCCTGCTTCGGA
The DNA here is from genome assembly GCA_002898575.1 of bacterium HR17. Classification (NCBI taxonomy): domain Bacteria; phylum Candidatus Fervidibacterota; class Fervidibacteria; order Fervidibacterales; family Fervidibacteraceae; genus Fervidibacter; species Candidatus Fervidibacter japonicus. Next base: position 6,321 of record BEHT01000056.1, on the reverse strand, counting down.
CATCGCATCGCAAGCGTTAGTGACAAGGTTCAGCATCACCTGTTGCAATTGCGTAGCGTCCCCCAATACGGGTGGCAACGGGTCTTGCAGGTGGGCTTGCACGGAAATCCGCTGAATGCGACAACGAGGCTCACTCAGGCTGATAACATGCCGCACCAACCCGTTAACATCAACGGGCGTCAACTCTTGTGGGCGGGGGCGGGCAAAGGTGAGCAGGTTACGGGTAATAGTTCCGATGCGCAGGGCTTGTTCGTGAATTGCCGCGATCAATTGGCGGCTGGCGGTGTCCGATACGCTCTCCATCAACAACTCCGCCATCCCGACGATAGCGTTCAGCGGGTTGTTGATTTCGTGGGCGATACCGGCTGCCATTTGCCCTAAAGTCACGAGACGGTGTGTCTGCTCCGTCAATTGGCGGATTTGCCATTCTACCGTTACATCCCGAACGGTGTGCACGATGCGTTGCAAAGCGCCGTCCTTCACCAAGGGATATGCCCGCACCATCCAACGGCGACCGTCAGGGAGCGCAATCTCTTGTGCACCGTTTTGCCCGTCTCGTAGCATGTCGTGGAACGGGCAAGCCGCGACTGTCGCGTCGGGATGCAATATCTCCCAACATTTGCGCCCGATCAGCGCCTCCCGGGGCTGACCCGTCAGTGTAGCGAGCGCAAGGTTCGCCCGCACGATGGTGAAATCGCTGTCCAAGACCGCGATGCCCGCGTTGATGGCGTCGTAAGTCATTGCCCAGTCTTCATTCGCTTGAGCGAGAGCGTTTGCCTGTTCCTGCAAGGCGCGGTTCAACTGCAACAAATCCGTCAAATCGTGAAAGGAGCACCACACAGATTGCAGTTGTTGCCCTTCGTATACACCGAAGCAGCGAGACTCCCCGTAAGCCACCTGCCCGTCGCTGGTGCGGATGGCGAGCGGGGACGCCGGCACCGCTTGACCCCGCTGTAAAGCGGCTAACCGTTCCGCAAATTGGGCGTGATACTCCGGCGCAATGAACTCGGTCGCCGGCTTGCCCACGATTTCTTCAGGTTTGTAACCGTAAGCGAGGACTTTGGGGCTGACGAATTGAACGATGCCGTCGGGACTTAACCCGACGATGACATCGGCGCTGATGTCTGCCAATCGGCGGTAAAGCCACTCGGCTTGACGCAGCGCTTTCTGCGTCGCTTGTGCGCGGAGAAACACCACGACGGCTAACCATGTTAGGGTCGTCAGGAGACCCCAGAATGTCCAAGCCGCGCGGCGCAATGGGCGTTCGTAAGCCGCCGCCAGCGCGTGACCCCGAGACACCCAAGGCCGACGGGCGATCTGATAAAAGCCAAACACCAACATCCCCCAGACAACACTGGCAATGACGGCAACCGCGCAAACACGAAGCAACGCTCGTCGTTGCTGCATCGTCATCAACCGCTCCGTTTACAAACAGCGCTCAAAGGCGTTCGCCAACGGTTGAGTCTTGCGGGCACTGCCGATAATGGCTCAGCCGTTCATTTATTTCGGCAGTGGCGCCGCAATTCTATGTGCGTTCGGTCACTTGCTTTATCTGCGCGTTCAGCAACCGTTCACCTCAAATCGCTTATTGGGGTCGGGTTGGTGGGTTGAGGGCGCAACGATTCGGGCGATTAACAGCCGATCGGTGCCGATTCGGCGCCAGCGTGTGTCCGTCAGCCGCAGGGCTTCTGAGATGGATGAGACCCCTTCACCGCCAACTGCCGGGACAGCGTTGCGTCCGCCCAACAGGATGGGCGCGATGAACAAGGCGAGACGGTCAACTAACTGTCGCGCCAACAACGACCACGCCAGTTCGCTTCCGCCTTCCACCAACACGCTCACGATATCGCGTGCCGCCAGTTGCTGCATCAAAGCGGTCACATCCACGCGCCCGTGCTCATCCGCTGGTAACTGCCACACAGTAGCACCTGCCTGCTCCAGCGCCTTGACGCGTTCTGGGGGGGCTTTTTCCGTCACGGCGATCACACACGGCGTTGCGGCGGCACCGATGACCCGTGCCGTCGTCGGTGTGCGAGCGCGGCTGTCTACGACGACGCGGAGCGGCTGCTTGACATTGCCCCGCACCAACCGCACCGTTAGTTGCGGGTCGTCTGCCAACACGGTGCCGACGCCGACCATAACGGCGTCGTGTTCATGCCGCCACCGGTGGACCAATTTGCGCGCCGCTTCGCCCGTCAGCCACTGCGATTGGCGTGCGGCAGTGGCGATTTTACCGTCGACGCTCATCGCCAACTTCAGCGTCACGAAGGGTAGCCGCTGGGTGATGAACTTGGCGAAGGGCGCGATGAGTTGCCGCGCTTCGTGCTCGCACACGCCGACCGTCACTTCAATGCCGGCAGCGCGCAGACGCTGAACGCCCCGCCCGTTGACCGACGGGTTGGGGTCAAGGGTGCCGACGACAACGCGCCGAACGCCAGCGGCGATGATGGCGTGCGTGCAAGGGGGCGTCCGCCCGTAGTGGTCGCAGGGTTCCAAAGTGACATAGAGAGTGGCATCTTTTGCCTGTCGGCCGGCTTTCGCCAGCGCCACCGCCTCGGCATGGGGCTTGCCTGCCCCTTCATGGGCACCTTCCGCAATCAGCATACCGTGCTTGACAAGCACAGCGCCGACTGGTGGGTTGGGAGAAGTCCATCCGACAACCCGTTGAGCGAGGCGCAAAGCGCGTCTCATCCAGACCACATCGTCATGCGTCATTGCTGTCACCTTGCGGTTCATTTTGTGCCATTTGGCGCAGTTCGTCGCCCAACTGGCGGTAAAGTTCCGCCCGACGGCGCATCTGTTCACCCATGAGCCAACGCCAGTCTTGCACCGCCATAATGACGAGCGCCAACACCGCCACCGGCGCCAGCATCAAAAACACCGTCCAATAGCGGATGGCGGTAACTTGGCTGGAAAAGCGGATGAGGTATAGCCCAGCGAACATGCCGGCGAACACGCTCAACAGCAATCCGAACCCGACCAACCGCCAAACGAACCGTGCGGGCGTTAAGATGCTGCGGCGGCGGGCGTAGGTCATGACTTCCCAAAGCAAGGCGGTGATGACTAACGCCATCATCACCAGCAACAAAATGGCACCGGTTAACGAGGGCGAACCCTGTGGCATGGCGGTTCTGCCTCCTTCCGACGGTCGCTGCCCGTCACCATCTTGACACAATTGCAGGCGCGGTGCTTTACACTTTGCACAACGCACCGTCATCGCATGTCGGTGAAGTGCCTTTGCTGAAAGGGGGAAGTGTCCATGCGCCGGTTGGGGCTGAGCATAGTGGTCCTTTGGACCGCTTGGGTGGGGGCACAGACACCGCCCGCACCGCAGCCGACGAAGCCGTTGGTGCTTTCAGGCACGATCAACCTCGTCGCCGCCGCCAACGGCGGCACGATCGTTAAGTTCACCAGCCAACTGGACGACGACGCGTGGGGTGTCCGCAACCTGATTGACGGCACCGTGTGGGACGGGCGCCCACCTCAAACGGGCACCAACGGCTGGGCGTCCAAAGAGGCAAAGTTTCCCCAAGAGATTGTCTTCGCTTTTCGCAACCGCGAGGTCAAACTCATCAACAAGGTCGTCTTGGACCCGACCATTCCCGACCCGACCTTCATCGGGCGGGCGGCGCGCGACTTTGAAATCTGGGTCACAAGCGACCCCGATCCCGAAAAGGCGACTTGGAAGTTGGTGCTCATCGGCACCCTGCGCAACGAGAAGCGACGGCAGGAGTTCTACTTCATCCCCGTTGAAACCCGCTTCGTCAAACTGCGCATCCTGAGCAATCACGGTAGCGACCGCTATGTGGCGCTGGGTGAGTTTGAGGTTTACGAGGCGACGCACGGCATCGCCGTTTTGGACCAACTCATCGCCCGCTTGGAGCAACTACTTGCTGACCTGAAACGCTACCGCGACCAACTCGCTGAGCAGGGCTTGCGGGCAGTCACCGAAGGCTCTGAAACCGCCGCCCAACAAGCGTCGCCACCGGCAAAGGAAGGCAGTAAGTGAGGTGCAGGCGACAATGACCCCAGTGCGGCGCATCGTGGCGACTGACTGCGGGAGCACGACGACAAAAGCGATATTGATTGAGCGAACGGGTGAAGGCTACAGGCTTATCGCCCGGGGCGAGGCGCCGACGACCGTTGAAGCGCCTTTTGATGATGTGACTATCGGCGTCGTCAATGCTATGCGTGAACTTGAAGAAGTCACGGGACGCGTCCTGCTCACTGACAACAAAGTCTTTGTCCGCTCGTCCCCTATCCATCATCCTTCGTCCCAATCCGATGACGCTGGCGCTGACCTTTATGTCTCAACCTCAAGCGCTGGCGGCGGATTGCAAATGATGGTTATGGGCGTTGTCAAGACAATGACCGCTGAAAGCGCCCAACGAGCAGCATTGGGGGCTGGGGCAATTGTCATGGATGTCATCGCCATTGACGATGGACGCAAGGATTACGAGCGAATTCAACGGATCCGAAGTTTGCGCCCCGATATGGTGTTGCTCGCTGGTGGAACCGATGGCGGCACGGTCACCCATGTCGTTGAACTCGCCGAATTGCTTGTCGCTGCTGACCCCAAACCCCGTTTAGGCATCGGCTTTCGTTTGCCCGTCATCTACGCCGGCAACAAAGACGCACGGGAGGAAATCCGCAAGTTGCTTGCTGACCGATTTGACTTGCGCATCGTTGACAATATCCGACCGACGCTGGAGACCGAGAACCTTGCCCCTGCCCGCGAAGCCATCCATGAGTTGTTTTTGGAGCATGTGATGCAGCAAGCGCCTGGCTACAACAAACTGACGACTTGGGTTTCCGCACCCATCATGCCGACACCGATGGCGGTCGGGAAACTCGTGGAAGAAGTCGCCCGCCAATACGGGCTGAATGTGCTGGCGGTGGATATCGGCGGGGCGACGACCGATGTGTTCAGCGTCTTCAACAGCATCTTCAACCGCACGGTGTCGGCGAACTTGGGCATGAGTTACAGCATCGGCAATGTGCTGGCAGAAGCAGGTGTGGAAAACATTTTGCGGTGGGTGCCCTTTGAAGTGGACGAGACGGAATTGCGCAATCGGCTGCGCAACAAGATGATTCGCCCGACGACCATCCCACAAACGGTGGACGATTTGCTTATTGAGCAAGCCGTCGCCCGCGAGGCGTTGCGCCTTTCGTTGGAGCACCACAAGCACTTGGCAGTTACCTTGCGCGGTGTCCATGTCCAACGCACCATCGGCGAAATCCTGACGGCGGAAGTTTCGGGGCAAACGATTGTGGACATGATGGCGCTGGATTTAATCATCGGCAGCGGCGGGGTTTTGTCCCATGCGCCGCGCAGGTCACAGGCAGCGCTGATGCTCCTTGACGCTTGGCAACCTGAAGGGTTCACCCAATTGACCGTTGACAGCATCTTCATGATGCCCCACCTGGGCGTTTTATCTACCGTGCACGCAGAAGCGGCGATGGAAGTGTTTTGGCGGGATTGTTTGGTGCGGCTGGGATGGGCGTTAGCGCCCAAAGGCATCGCAAAAGATGGTGAAGTGATTGGGACACTGAGCCTCAGCGGTGCCCGCTACAACATCAGCAACGAACCCATCCGTTTTGGCGAGTTGAAACTTTACCCCCTTGCTGAAAACGAAACGGCGCGTGTTCGGTTTCAACCCTCTCGGGGGTTTGATGCAGGTGAAGGCAGCGGCAAAGCGGTGGAGCGCGAAATTTCGGGCGGTGTCGTCGGCTTCATCGTGGATGCGCGCGGTCGTCCCCTGCAGTTGCCCAAAGATGACAAAGCCCTCCGACGCAAACTTGCTGAATGGCTCAACGCCATCGGTGCCCTACCCCGCGCCTTTGTTGCCTTGACCGCTCAGGCACCGTCCAGCGCACCCGCCTTGCGCAGTTGATGGTCGTGGCTGATGACGCTCCTACAAGCATCGGCGGTGTTTTCCTTTACGGCTGACTTTGTCGGGCGGTGCCGGTCCGTTCGCCGTTTAGGAGGTGTGAAAGACCAATGTGGCTTAAAAGGCGACAGTTGATCTCGGCGACATGCGGGATGTTTTTAAGCAGTCGCTCCCATTGCGCCCCAAAACCCAACGCTGACTTTCTGTCTGATGTGCGCCGAAAGTTCCAAGTCCCCGCATTGGTCGCTGCTTGCGTGCAAGGCGGCAAATTGGTCTTTGTCGGTGCAACGGGTGTGTGCAAACAAGGCAGCGATGAGCCTGTCACTTCTGACGATGCCTTTCACATCGGTTCGTGCACAAAGGCGATGACGGCGACAATGTTGGCAATGTTGGTAGAGCAAGGCAAGTTGGCGTGGGACATGTCCATCGC